>JAUNHF010000123.1 GCA_030524065.1 Deinococcus sp. | reverse complement strand
TGCTGTACGGCACCCCCGGCCAGGACCGCTTCGACTTTATGTGGGACGTGCTGTGCGAGGGTGCGCTGGGCCTGACCCTGCTGGTGGCCGGCGACAAGCCCGAGGACTTTGCCCACGCCCGCAACATTCTGGAATTCATCACGTCGCGCAACCCGGTGCCGTTCGTGGTGGGCGTGACCCGCCAGGACCTGCCCAAAGTCTGGAAGCCTGCAGACGTGGCGAGCTATTTCGACCTGCCGCCCGAGCAGGTGTGCGGCCTGAACGCCACCGACAACCACAGCTCGCGGGAAGTGCTGATTCGCCTGCTGGAATTGCAGCTGGCCGAGCAGCCAGTGGGCGCCGCTCAGGCCCCCGCCAGCGGCTAAAGAGCTGCTGACCTGCCGACCCCAAAAGTTTTCCGCCCTCGCGGGGCCCCGGCTTGGGCCCGGGTTCAGGCCGGGTTTTTCCGGGCCAGAACCAGTCAAGGAGTTTCCAGATGACCCTCAGTAAGCAAGAACAGCTGCAAAACACCCTGCGTGATCTGCGCCGCGCCATTCCCGATGTTCGCGGCGCGATGATCGCCACCGTGGACGGCCTGCCGATTGCGCAGACCTTTAGCGACAACACCGACGCGGGCCGCGTGGCCGCCATGGCCGCCACCGCGCTGGGCCTGGGCAAACGCATCAACGATACGCTCGGCACGGGCGACCTCAGCGAAATGAGCGTCAGCGGCTCTATCGGCCAGGTGTACATCTACGCCACGGGCCGCAAAGGTGTGCTGGCCGTGGTGGCCCCCAGCGGCATGAACCTGGGCCTGCTGCACATGGAAGCCCGCGGTACCGCTGGCCGCGTGGCGAGCATCCTGTAACCTCCCGTTTGGTGTAAGCCGGCCGGGCGCTTTTGCCCTGGCCGGCTTTTGGCCGTCCTGGGCGCTCTGCCGGCGGTACGCGGGGTATATGTGGGTGCAGCGGGGCGGCGGCGTAGTAGGATTCTTGCTGTCCCGCTTTTCAGTTGTCTCTATTCCCCCAAGGAGCCTCCCATGACCGAGTGCGTCATTCCCGCTGCCGAGTTGCCGGCACTGGCCGCCGAGTTGCAGCAAGCCGAAGACAGCGGCGTGCAGCTGGCCCCCTTTTCCGAGCGCTTTCCCGGCATGACCCTGAGCGACGCCTACGCGGTGCAGCGGGCCTGGATAGAGCGTAAGGTGGTCGCCGGCGCCGTGATCCGTGGACACAAAATCGGCCTGACCTCGCGGGCCATGCAGCTCAGCTCGCAGATTGATGAACCCGACTACGGCACCCTGACCCATGAGATGTTCTTTGAGCCCAATGGGGACATTCCACTGTCGCGGTTCGTGGCGCCCAAGGTAGAAGTGGAGCTGGCCTTCCTGCTCAGGGCGGATCTGGCGGGCCCCGACCTGACCGTGTTCGACGTGCTGCGGGCCACCGAGTACGTGACCCCCGCCGCCGAGATTATTGACGCCCGGATTCAGCGCCTCTCCAAGACCACGGGGAAGCCCCGCCGCGTGACCGACACCATTTCCGATAACGCGGCCAACGCAGGCGTGATCGTGGGTGGCCGCGCCGTGCGCCCGGACGACCTCGACATGCGCTGGGCCGCCGCACTGTGCATCCGCAACGGAGCGGTGGAGGAAACCGGAGTGGCGGCAGGTGTGTTGGGGCACCCGGCCAGCGGCATTGCCTGGCTGGCCCGCCGCCTCGCCCCGCACGGCGAGGGCCTCAAGGCCGGTGAGCTGGTGCTGGCCGGCAGCTTTACCCGCCCGGTGGACATCGCCAGTGGCGATACATTCACCTTTGACTACGGGCCGCTGGGCGTGTTCACCTGCCGCTTTACGGGTGAGGCGAGGCTCCAGCCATGACCTATACCAACCCGTTCAAGCAGGCCCTGGCCCGCAGTGACGTGCAGTACGGCTACTGGCTGGCGCTGGCCCACCCCTACGCGGCCGAAGCCGCAGCGGGAGCGGGCTATGACTGGCTGGTGATAGACGCCGAACACGCACCCAACACGGTGCCGAGCGTGCTGGCGCAGCTTCAGGCGTTGGCCCCGTATCCGGGTGAGGCAGTGGTGCGCCCGGTGAGCGGTGACCGCGCCCTGATCAAGCAGCTGCTGGATATCGGCGCACGCACGCTGCTGGTGCCGATGGTAGATACGGCCGAGCAGGCCGCAGACGTGGTGGCCGCCACCCGCTACCCGCCCGCCGGGGTGCGCGGGGTCGCTTCGGCGCTGGTGCGGGCTTCGCGCTGGGGCAGCCGCGAAGGCTACCTGACGCGGGCCGAAGAAGAACTCTGCGTGCTGGTGCAGGTGGAAACGGCCCTGGCCCTGCAAAACCTGGACGCCATCGCGGCCACTGAGGGTGTGGACGGCGTCTTTGTTGGGCCCGCTGACCTCAGCGCCAGCCTGGGCCGGCTCGGGCAGCCCAACCACCCGGAGGTGCAGGCCGCTATCTGGGACGCGGCGGAGCGCATCCGGGCGGCGGGCAAGGCGGCGGGCATCCTGGCCGTCAACGAGGCCGACGCCCGGCGCTACTTGGAGTGGGGCTACACCTTCGTGGCGGTGGGCGTGGACGTAATGAGCCTGACCCAGGGAGCCCGCGCCGCGCTGGAGCGCTTTGGCACAGAGTGACCCCCGCCCCCGCACCGAGCCAAGGGCGGGCAGGTGGCCCACAGCAGACGGCACGCCCTTTTGCCCCCGCCGCGCTTTGGCTGGGGGGGCTGCATAGGAGAAGCAGTGGCCGGCGGGGCCATGTTATGCTGCGGCCAAATTCACCGCCCACAAGAGCTGAGGGAAGTCCGGTACCGGCAGACAACGCTTCTGCCCAGTCCGGCACGGTCGCGCCACGGTTTCAGTCCGGTCGCTCGCTTGTGAGAAGTCCAGAGGTTCGCCGCCCCGCGTCAGGGCAGGCGGACCCGCTGGTGGGTGGCCTGCCCCTGCCACGCCTGCGCTCTGCTGAGCCGGCGCCGCTGCGGGCCGCGCCCCTTCTCGCTTTCCCCAGTTCCCCGTGGCATGTCAGTGCCCGCTGGCAAGAAAGCGAGAACTCCTGTGCGCCCGACCACCTCAACTCCTGCCCCGCAGCCCGGTGAGCCGCCCGCTGCCGAGGCGCAGATCACCCGCACCGCCCAGGTCGTGTTCCCCGGCACCACCAACCACCACGGCACGCTCTTTGGCGGAGAGGTGCTGAGCATGATGGACAGTGCCGCCTTTATCGCCGCCACCCGGCACTGCCGCATGAAGGTGGTCACCCGGCTGATGGAAACCACCGAGTTTGCCCGGCCCATTCCGGGCGGCACCATCGTGGAGCTGCTGGCCTGGGTCACGGTGGTGGGCCGCACCTCCATGCGGGTGCGGGTCGAAGTCTTTACCGAAGACATGTACTCGCCGGAGCGGACGCTGGCGTGTAGCGGCGACTTTGTGCTGGTGGCGCTGGACAGCGCCGGGCAGCCTGCGCCGGTGCCCCCGCTGCGGGAGCGGTAGGCAGCCGCGCCGCAGAACCTGAACCTTTTGCTCCCTGGCAGCACATTTGCTGGGGCGGTCAGCCCTCCATACTGACCGTATGTCAGCTTCGCTTGCCGCCTGCTGGGTGCCTGTATGAGTGCCTACCTCCTCGCTGTCGGCACGGCCGTGCCGCCCCACGTGTACCCGCAGGACATGGTGCGCGACATGATCAAGGTTCAGCCACACCTGGGCCGGCTGGCGCGGCGGCTGGTGCCTTCGGCCTTCAACGCTTCTGGCATTGACCAGCGCCACAGCGTGATTGGGGACTACCGGCCTGGCTCCGGCGGTGGCCTGTTTTATGACGAAGCCAGCGGGGAAATGCTGCGCCCCAGCACCGGGGTGCGCAATGAGGTGTACGTAGAAGCCGCCACGCCACTGTTTGTGGAAGCGGGCCGCCGGGCGCTGGAGGCCAGTGGCCTGACCCCAGGCGACATCACCCACGTGGTCACGGTGTCCTGCACCGGATTCTTTGCGCCGGGGCCCGACTACATGGTGGTGCGCCAGCTGGGGCTGCGGCCCACCACCGGGCGCTACCACGTGGGCTTTATGGGCTGCTACGCGGCTTTCCCGGCCCTCAAGATGGCTAAAGCCTTTTGCGACGCCGATCCGGGGGCCAACGTGCTGGTGATCTGCACCGAGCTGTGCACCCTGCACGTGAACCCCGGCGACGACCCCGACTCGATCATTTCCAGCACGGTGTTTGCCGACGGCGCAGCGGGCGCAGTGGTCAGCGCTCAGCCTCCCCGCTCCGGGCAGCGCGCACTTCAGCTGGACGCCTTTGAAACCACCCTGACCCCGCCCGGCGACGGCGAAAAGGACATGGCCTGGAGCGTGGGCGATCAGGGGTACGAGATGGTGCTCAGCAGCTACGTGCCCGACATCATTGAGAACCACCTGCACGGGGCGCTGGGGCCGCTGCTGCTGAACTTGGCCGCCGAGCTGCATGCCAGCGGCGCCGAAGTGGAGCACTGGGCCGTGCATCCTGGCGGGCGGGCCATTCTGGACAAGGTGCAGGGCAGCCTGGGCCTCAGCGAAGAGCAGATGCATCCCTCACGCGAGGTGCTGCGGCAGTTCGGCAACATGAGCAGCGCCACGGTGCTGTTCATTATCGGGCAGTTGCTGGACACGGCGCAGCCGGGCGAGCGGGCCTGCGCGATGGCGTTCGGCCCCGGCCTGACGGTGGAATCGGGCCTGATGACCGCCGTGCAGGGAGAATAACCGTGGGTGCGCTGCCCGACTTTTCCCGCCGCGAGCTGCACACGCCCGAGCGGATGGACGACCCGGACTGTGACCTGGGGGCGCTGCACCGCACCTACGAGCAATTTGACCGGGTCAACGCGCTGGTGGCGGGCTGGCCGCTGGTGTACCGCTCTCATCTGCGCCCCCGGCTGCGCCGTGACCGGGCCACCACGTTGCTGGACATCGGCTGCGGTGGGGGAGACGTGGCCCGGCACCTGATTCGCTGGGCAGCCCGCGACGGCTTTACGCTGCGGGTCCTGGGCATTGACGCCGACGAGCGGGCGATTGCCTACGCCGGGGCGCAGCCGCCCATGTCGGGCCTGCACTTCCGCCGCGTGATGAGCCGCACGCTGGTAGAAGAAGGCCAGCGGTTTGACCTCATCATTTCCAACCACATGCTGCACCATCTGAGCGCCGCCGAACTAACCGAGTTGCTGCGCGACTGCGAGATGCTGGGCAGGCACACCGTCCACTCGGACATTGAGCGCTCAGCGCTGGCCTGGGCGGGGTTCGGGGCCATGATGACGCCCTTTTTCCGCAGGTCTTTTATCGTGTCAGACGGAATGTTATCGGTGCGCCGCAGCTACCGCGCCGCTGAGCTGCGCCGCGCTGTACTCCCCGGCTGGCGGGTCGAGCGGCCCTTTCCCTTCCGGCTGCTGCTGACCCATTCTGAGGCGGACCATGCTTGATGTGGCGATTGTGGGCGGCGGCCCGGTGGGGCTGTATCTGGGCGGGCTGCTGGCCCAGGCGGGGCTGGACATCGCCGTGCTGGACCGCCGCACCCAGGCGCCGCCCCACTCCAAGGCCATCGGCATTCACCCCCGTGCCCTGCACGGTTTTGGCCGGCTGGGGGTGCTAGAACCGATGCGGGCGGCTGGCGTCACCATTCGCCGGGGCCTGCTGCTGGGCGGCGGGGGGCGGGTGCTGGGCGAGCTGAGCTTTGCCGGGGCCGACCCGCA
>JAUNHF010000122.1 GCA_030524065.1 Deinococcus sp. | reverse complement strand
GGCTCGGAACCGGTCGCCAGCAGCAGGCGGTCATAGGGTTCGGCCGCAGTCGCCCCATCTGGGCCGCGCACTGTCACAGTGCCGGCGCGGGGGTCTATGCCCTCGACCCGGTGCCCCAGCCGCACCGAGATGCCCCGCCCACGCATCTGCTCGGGCGTGCGGATCACCAGCCGCCCAAACCCCGCTTCCTTGAGCTCGCCGCCCAGGGCGTAGGGCAGCCCACAGGCCGCGTACGAGATGTATTCGCCCGCCTCGAACACCACGATGTCGGCGTCCGGGCTGTGGCGCTGCGCCCGGCTGGCAGCGCTCATTCCAGCGGCCACGCCGCCCACAATTACGATTCGCATATGTCCCCAGCTTAAAGGCTGAGGCAAGGCGCAGGTCAGGCGCGGGCTTGGGGAAAGAAGAAGAAAAGCGGGAGCGCTGGCCGGCTGCGCGGCGCTCCCACTGTGCTGCACTTTTCTGCGGGCACGTTCTCCTTTGCCCCCTGGCGTGCGTCTCACCGCTCAGGGAGGGAAAAGATTACTTCAGCTGGGTGATGCGGTTCTGGGGACCAGGGTTCACGGTGCGGCCCTTGAGGTAGTCGGCCAGGGCGTCCACGTCCAGCCCGCCGCCCAGGCGGTCACGGCCCTCTTTCAGAACGGCGAAGTTGTCGCCACCTTCAGCCAGGAACGAGTTTACGGTGATGCGGTAATCGGCGCTCATGTTCAGCGGCTGGCCGTTCAGGGTGATGTCTTTCACGCGCTGCCCGGCAGGCTGGGTCAGGTCGTAGCTGTAGGCAAAGCCTTCGCTCACTTGCAAAATGCGCTTCCCGCCGGCGGAGGGGTTATCAAACTGCTGCTCCAGCAGCGTCTTGATCTGGGCGCCGGTCACGGTCAGCACGGTCAGCAGGTTGCCGAACGGCTGCACCGCAAAAATATCGCCGTAAGTCACGGTCTTCGAGGGCTGGGCCGGCAGATCGGCGCGGATGCCGCCGGGGTTCATAAAGGCGATCACGGCGCCGCCACGCTCGGGGGCGCGGGTGGCGGCCAGCTGCGCGTCGGCAATCACGTCGCCCAGGGCACTTTCACCGGCGGCATTGACCTGACGGCTGATCTGGTCCGCGCCGATGCTCGCCACCACCCGGTTGGCGACCGGGTCGGTCTTGCTTTTTGCTTCGGCGGCCAGGGCGGCCATTTCGGGCGAGCTGTATTTCTGCGCGTCTACCAGCAGGTTTTCAGCCTTGACCTCCGTCACCTGGGTTTCGCCCTGCTTGCGGGTTACGGTCAAGTCCAGGCGCTGCATCAGCTGGCCCTGCGAGGCGCCCTGGATCACGCGGCGGCCTGCTACCACGCAGTTGTAGGCCTGGTGGGTGTGGCCGGTCATCACGGCTTTCACGGCGGGGTCCAGGCGCTGCACCACGTCCACGATGGGGCCGCTCAGGTCGGTGCAGCCGGGCTGGTCATAGGCCGATTTGGCCGCGCCGCCCTGGTGAATCAGCGCAATCACAGCGTCGGCGCCTTTTTGCTTCAGCTCAGGCATCACCGCGTTGATGCTCTCGGCCTCGTCGCGGAAGGTCAGCCCCGCGATGCCCGAGGGCGTCACCACGCTGGGGGTGTCTTTTAGCACAGCACCCACAAAGGCAACGTTCAGGTCAGCCACCTTGACCATGCGGTAGGCGGGAAACACGCGGGCGCCATTTTTATCAAACACGTTGGCGGCAATGTAGGTATACGCCGCGCCAGGAAAGGGGTTCACGAACTGGCAGTCTTTGTCGGCGCGCACGACGCTCTCGCAGCCGCCTTTCTGGAAGCGTTGCAGCTCATTCAGGCCATAGTCCAGCTCGTGGTTGCCCAGCACGTTGACGCTCATGCCCAGCCGGTTCATGGCGATCACGGTGGGTTCGTCGGCCAGCAGGCTGCTGCTCAGCGGAGAAGCGCCGGTCAGGTCGCCCACGCCCACCAGCACGGTGTTGGGGTTGGCGGCGCGGACCTCCTGCACCAGCCCGCCGATGGCCGAAATGCCGCCTGCCGGCGCCGCGACCGTCTTGCCGGGGTTCTTGGGGTCGGGAATCTGCTTGCCCCGGAAAGAACTCTGTTCCAGCTGGCCGTGAAAATCGTTCAGGCCCAGCACGGTCACCGTGGTGGTGCCGTCGGCCGGACGGGGCGACTGGTAGCAGGCCGCCAGCAACAGCGGCAGGGAGATGAGCGGCATGAATTGTTTCATAAGGCAACTATAGAGCGGCTTCGTCTGCCGCTTGTCATCCACTGCTCATCTCTCACAGCGGGCCGGTGCCCTGGGTTGACACCGCCCCGCTGGCCCCATACACTCGGCGGCATGATGATTCAGAGCAGCCGTTGGTGGTGGCCCTCGCAGAAGCGAGCCGGCCAGCGCGTCTGAATCCCTCACAGGAACCCAGGACCACTCCCGCCCCGCTTCCAGCAGGCGGGCGAATTTTTTTGGAGTAGGCCAGCCCGCCTGAAGATCCCCCCCTTCAGAAAGGCTCACTGTGCCCATGTCCACTCCCTCAGTTGTTCCGCGCCCATTTATCCCTTACCAGCGCCCCGCCCGCTACCACCCCGACGCCCTGCACTGTTTCCGGGCGCTGCAACCTGACCGCCGCGCCGAAGCGGTGCTGCTGGAAAGCGCCGATGTCAAATCCGGCGCCCACCTGCATAGCCTGATGCTGCTGACCCCAGCCCTGCGGCTGACCTGCCAGGGCCGCGCGGTGACGGCGCAGGCGCTGACCTCTACCGGTCAGGCGGCGCTGGCCCTGCTGGCCGGAACACTCGCCTCACATGTCACTGCGCGGGCAGACAGTGAGCTGACCCTGCACTTTGCGCCCCCGCCCCCCGGCCTCAGCGAGAGTGAGCGGCTGGCTTACCCCAGCAACGTGGAGCCGCTGCGGGTCTTGCAGCGGGCGCTCAACCAGCAGGAACTGGCTCAGCACGGCATGGACCAGCAAGCACCCGCAGGCCAGAGCGAATTGCCGCTGCTGCTGGGCGTCTTTGGCTTTGAGCTGCTGGCTTCCTTCGAGGAGCTGCCGGACGTGCCCCCAGGCATGAACAACTGCCCGGACTACCGCTTTTACCTCGCCGAAACAGCGTTGGTGCTGGACCATCAGCAGGAGACGGCGCTGCTGCTGGGCCTGGGCACCCCGGCAGATGGGGAAACGTTAGAACTTGAGCTGGGCGCCCTGGCCGAGCAGCTAGAGGGGCTGCCCTCCCCCACGCCGCTGCCCGCGCTTCCCGCCACGCTGCCCCGGCCCCAGGCGCAAGCTTTCCCCGATACGGCCACCTTCATGGCGCAGGTGGCCGCGCTGCAAGAACACATCCAGGCCGGTGACATCTATCAGGTGGTGCCTTCCCGGCACTTTAGCCTGCCCTGCCCGGACACCCTGGCCGCCTACGCCCAGCTCAAGCGACTGAACCCCAGCCCTTACCTGTTTTACCTGCACGGGGGCGAGTTCGAGCTGTTTGGGGCCTCGCCGGAGTCGGCGCTGAAGTTCACGGCACAGACCCGTCAGGCCGAGCTGTATCCCATCGCGGGTACGCGGGCACGGGGCCGCGATGAAGCGGGCCGCATCTGCCCCGAGCGCGACGCCCGCCAGGAGCTGGAACTGCGGCTGGACCGCAAGGAACTGTCCGAGCACCTGATGCTGCTGGACCTGGCCCGCAACGACCTGGCGCGGGTGGCGGTGCCCGGCACCCGGCATGTGGCGCGGCTGCTGGAAGTGGACCGCTACTCGCAGGTGATGCATCTGGTCAGCCAGGTGGTGGCCCAGCTGAAGCCAGGTCTGGACGCGCTGGACGCCTACCGCGCCTGCATGAACATGGGCACGCTGAGCGGCGCGCCCAAGCTGGAAGCCACCCGGCTGCTGCGCGGGACCGAAGGGCAGCGGCGCGGCTCCTACGGCGGAGCGGTGGGGTACCTGGCCGGCAGCGGCGACATGGACACCTGCATCGTGATTCGCTCGGGCTTTGTGCAGGGCGGGCAATGCACCGTGCAGGCCGGCGCGGGCGTGGTACGCGACTCAGACCCCGCCGCCGAAGCCGCCGAAACCGAGCAAAAAGTGCGGGCGGTGCTGCTGGCCGTGGCCCTGGCCAGCGCCGCGCTGCCTGAAGACGGCGAGGCCCCCATCTCGATGCGGCGGCCCTCCCGCCAGGAGGAACTGGCATGACGCAAAGCACCAACGTACTGCTGCTAGACAACCGCGATTCTTTTGTCTACAACCTGCTGGACGAGTTCGCCTCGGCGGGCATGAATGTGGACGTGTACCGCAACGATGTGCCCGCCGCCGACCTGCTGGAGCGGCTGGAGCGCAGCCGGGCGCTGCTGGTGCTCTCGCCGGGGCCGGGGCACCCGCAAAGCGCCGGCGAAATGATGCCACTGCTGAGAGCCAGCCTGGGCCGCTTTCCAGTGCTGGGCATCTGCCTGGGCTTTCAGGCGCTGATCGAGGCCAGCGGCGGAGCGGTGGGCCGGGTCGGAGCAGTACACGGCGAGGCGCAGCCACTCACGCTGAGCGCCGAGGGCGCCGCGCATCCGCTGTTTGCCAGCATGGGCACCGTCAGCGTGGCCCGCTACCACTCACTGGGCACGCGCTCGGTGCCGCCCGCGCTGCGCTCGCTGGCCGAGATAGACGGCATCTGCATGGCCGCCCAGCACCGCACGGCCCCCGCCCTGGGCTACCAGTTCCACCCTGAAAGCATCCTGACGCCGCAGGGCCGCGAGCTGCTGACGCGGGCGGCCCAGCACCTGACGGCCCATCCCCTGAACGCGCAGTCCTGACGGTACAGTCCTGAATTTCGTCCCCAGCCAGCCTTAATTTCTCCACCGGAGGTATTCCCATGACCCGCACCGTTCCCACCCCCGCCGACCTGCTGCGCTCCGCCCTGCTGGGCCAACGCCTGACCCAGACCGAATCGCAGCGCCTTTTCAGCGCCATGATTGACGGCGAGTTCACCGAAGGCCAGATGGCCGGGCTGCTGATGACCATGAAGACCCGTGGCGAGACCGCCGAAGAAGTGGCCGGGGCCGCGCTGGCCTACCGCGAAGCCTGCTTACCTTTTCCCGAGCAGCCACGCCCCGTTGCCGACTCGGTGGGCACCGGCGGCGATATGGCCGGCACCATCAACATTTCCACGGCGGCTTCGCTGGTCGCCTCCAGCCTGGGCGTGCCCGTTGCCAAGCACGGCAACCGCTCGGTGAGCAGCAAGACCGGCTCGGCGGACCTGGCCGAAGCGCTGGGCATTCCCACGCAGCTGAGCACCGAAGACGCCGCCCGGCAGCTGGCCGAGCACGACTTCTGCTACATCTTCGCCACGCAGTACCACCCGGCGGTGGGCCGCATCATGCCGCTGCGCCGGGCGCTGGCGGTGCCCACTTTGCTCAATTTCCTGGGGCCGCTGCTGAACCCGGCGCGGCCCACCCGGCAGCTGCTGGGCGTGGCCCGCGCCGAGGTCGCCCCGCTGCTGGCGCAGACGCTGGCGCAGCTGGGCGATACGCGGGCGCTGGTCGTTCACGGCTCGGGACTGGATGAAATCGCGCTGCACGGCCCCACGCAGGTGTACGAGGTGTTCGAGGATGACCGCATTGAGCACTACACCATCACCCCCGCTGACCTGGGGTTGCAGGACCGGCCACTGTCCGCCCTGGTGGGCGGCGAGGCGCACGAGAACGCCCGGATGATTCAGGCGGTGCTCGAAGGCCGGGGCGCAGAAGCCCACCGCGAGGCCAT
>JAUNHF010000121.1 GCA_030524065.1 Deinococcus sp. | reverse complement strand
GTGCAGTTCCATCGCCAGGTTCAGCGCCGTCTGGCCGCCCAGCGTGGGGAGCACGGCGTCGGGGCGCTCTTTCTCGATCACCTTGCGCACGAACTCCGGGGTCAGCGGCTCCAGGTAGGTCGCGTCGGCCAGGTCCGGGTCGGTCATGATGGTGGCCGGGTTGGAGTTCACCAACACCACGCGGTAGCCCTCGCCGCGCAGCGCCTTGAGCGCCTGGGTGCCGGAATAGTCGAACTCGGCCGCTTGCCCGATTTGAATGGGGCCGCTGCCGAGAATCAGGATGGTCTGGAGGTCAGTTCGCTTAGGCATTCCAGATACGCAGTATGTCACGGATAGGGCTGGGGATAAGGCCGCGCCGAGTGGCCTGTACCTCGGTGTGCCGGTGCAGGCTTCCTGGGACGATGTGGAAGAAGTCGTTTGGACCTCACGTTGCCGCATCAATCAAGCAGAACCCCACAGCAAAAAAGCCGGGGCCAACGCCCCAGCTTCCCTTATTCGCAGATTGCCGCGCTTACTGGCGGTTGTCTTCGCCGCTGATGCGGTGGCCTTGGCTGGCCCCGTCGTCCGTCTTACTGCTGCCGGGGGTGGTCATGGTGGCGGTCTCGCCGGTGGTGTGGTCCCCGGTCGTCAGGTCGCCAGTGTCTACATTTTGCCCGTACGCGCCGCTGGCCTGCCCGTCATCGCTGCTCAGGTCGCCCATGCCGCTGTAGCTGCTGGACATGCCTTCGCCTTCCATCTCGCGGCCCAGCACGTTCTGGGGCTGGTCGCCATTTCGCTCACCTTGCTGCACGTCCTGTCCAACCTTGTCTTTTTCCTGCATGGTGTGTCCTTTCCTGTGGGCCCCTTGGCCGCACACTTGCTCGGATTCAGCGTAATGCTTGCCCGCCGCGCCACTGCTCACGGTCTATTTACCAATTCGGAGGATCTGGCCTGCCGGCTCTGACGGGTCTGGTCGTGGCCGTTCCACCTCGCTGACGGTCACGCTTCCATTGTTTTGCTCTTCACCCTGACCGGCGCCAAATGGACCCCCGTTGCGGCGCCGGCCAGTTGGACCACTCCAGCGCCGCTCATGTGGCCCGCCGCCCCCGCATGGGTGCCCCTTGACCCAGGTGTAGGGCAGCGCTAATCTTGCATAGCTATTCATTTTTCTGAATACTCATTCGATGATTTCTCTGCTGCGCCGACGTTCAAGCTAGCCCGGTTCTTTTTCGGAATGCGGGCGGCGTACTGACGTCGCCTTTTTTGTGCCCTCAGATTCTCAAGGAGATACGCATGACCCAACGTGAAAAGATCGTACTTGCTTACAGCGGCGGCCTCGACACCTCTATTATCATCAAGTGGTTGCAGCAGGAACGCGGCTATGACGTGGTGGCCTTTACCGCCGATCTGGGCCAGGGCGCCGAGGTGGACGAGGCGCGGGCAAAAGCCCTCAAGACCGGCGCGGTGAGTGCTTATGCGCTGGACCTGCGCGGGGAGTTCGTGCGCGATTACGTCTTTCCGATGATGCGCTCCAGTGCGCTGTATGAGGGCTATTACCTGCTGGGCACGTCTATCGCCCGCCCGCTGATTGCCAAAAAAATGGTGGAGCTGGCCGCGCAGGAGGGCGCGGTGGCCGTCAGTCACGGCGCGACGGGCAAGGGCAACGATCAGGTGCGTTTTGAGCTGTCGGTGCTGTCGCTGAACCCCGAATTACAGACGGTGGCCCCCTGGCGCGAGTGGGACTTTCAGGGCCGCGCCGACCTGGAAGCCTACGCCCGCGAGCACGGCATTCCGGTCCCCACCACCAAGAAGTCGCCCTGGAGCATTGACGCCAACATGCTGCACGTGTCGTACGAGGGCGGCCTGCTGGAAGACCCCTGGGCCGAGCCGCCCGCCGACCTGTGCAAGATGACCGTGAACCCGGAGGACGCCCCGGATAAGCCCGAATACGTGGAAATCGAGTACCACGAGGGCGACCCGGTGGCGATCAATGGCGAGGCCCTGAGTCCCGCCGCGCTGCTGGAGCGGGCCAACGAGCTGGGCGGCAAGCATGGCATTGGCCGCATTGATCTGGTCGAGAACCGCTTTGTAGGCATGAAGTCACGCGGCATCTACGAAACGCCCGGCGGCACGGTGCTGTACCACGGCCGCCGCGCCGTGGAGAGCCTGACCCTGGACCGCGAGGTGCTGCACGGGCGCGACGCCCTCGGCCCCAAGTACGCCGAGCTGGTCTACAACGGCTTCTGGTTTGCCCCCGAGCGCGAGGCCTTGCAGGTCTACATGGACCACGTGGCAAAGCGCGTCACCGGCACCGCCCGCCTGAAGCTGTACAAGGGCAGCTGCATGGTGGTGGGCCGCAGGGCGCCGCGCAGCCTTTATGATCAGGAGCTGGTGTCGTTCGAGGCGGGCGGTGATTACCGCCAGGCCGACGCCGGAGCCTTTATCCGCCTGAATGCCCTGCGCCTGCGGGTCGAAAGCTGGGCCGACAGCGCCAAGAAGACCCCCAAGCCGGAGAGCTATGTGCCCGCCGAACCCGAAGAAGTTCGGGGCGACTGAGGCGGCCTATGTCACCTTCCGAACAAGCTGGGCCAGAAGCCAAGTTGTGGGGCGGGCGCTTTGTCGAGGGCACCGACGCCCTGGTGGAGGAGTTCAACGCCTCGGTCATGTTTGACCAGCGCCTGGCCGAGCAGGACATTCGCGGGTCACTGGCACACGTGGCGATGCTGGGCGCCCAAGGCATCCTGAGCGGCGAGGAGGCCACGCAGATTTCGCAGGGCCTGCAAGGCATCCTGGCCGACATCCGCGCTGGGCAGTTTGAGTGGCGCATAGACCGCGAAGACGTGCACATGAACGTAGAAGCCACACTCCGGGACCGCATCGGGCCGGTGGCGGGCAAGCTGCACACCGCCCGCTCGCGCAATGATCAGGTGGCCGTAGACTTCCGGCTGTTCACCCTAGAAGCGGCCCTGGACCTGGCCGGCCTGACCCGGCAGCTGCGCCGGGTGCTGGTGGCCGAAGCGCAAAAGGCGCTGAACGCTGAAGTGATCATGCCCGGCTACACCCACGTGCAGGTGGCGCAGCCCATCTTGCTGGCGCACTGGTTCATGGCCTACGCGGAAATGCTGCGGCGCGACGAAGGCCGCCTGCGCGACGCTGCCGCCCGCATGGACGAGTGCCCGCTGGGCAGTTCGGCGCTGGCCGGCACGCCCTGGCCGATTGACCGGCACGCGGTGGCCGCCGCCCTGGGCTTTGCCCGGCCCACCGCCAACAGCCTGGACGGGGTGGGCAGCCGCGACTTTGCGCTGGAATTCCTGAGCGCCTGCGCCGTCTTGATCGCGCACCTGTCCCGTATGTCCGAAGAACTGGTGCTGTACTCCAGCTTTGAGTTCGGCTTTCTGACCCTGCCCGACTCGCACACCACCGGCAGTTCCATCATGCCGCAGAAGAAAAACCCGGACGTGGCCGAGCTGGCACGCGGCAAGACGGGCCGCGTCTTTGGGCACCTGATGGGCCTACTGACCGTGGTCAAGGGCACGCCACTCGCCTACAACAAAGACCTTCAGGAAGACAAAGAAGGCGTGTTTGACACCTACGACACCCTGCGCGCTGTCCTGCGCCTCTACGCCGATATGCTGCCCCGCACCGTCTGGCACCCAGAAACCACCGAAGCGGCGGCGGCGCGGGGGTACTCCACCGCCACGGACCTGGCCGACTGGCTGGCGCAGCGCGGGGTGCCGTTCCGCGAAGCGCACGAGGTGGTGGGGTCGCTGGTGGGGCTGGCCTCACGCACGGGCCGGCACCTATGGGAGCTGAGTGCGGGCGAGCTGAGCGCCGCCCACCCGCTGCTGACCGGCGAGGTCGCGCAGGGCCTGACCGTGCGCCAGAGCGTGCGCCGCCGCCAGAGCTACGGCGGCACCGCGCCCACACAGGTGGCCGGAGCGATTGCTGCGGCGCACGCCGAGCTTGAGCTGGCAGGGGAGAGCGCCGGCGCTCCCTAGCATCTTTGCGGCTGCTCCCCCGCTTGACGGCCAGCATCAGGGCCCCCCCTGCACACTGGGCGTATGAGCGCACAGACTGCATCCGGCACCCCAGGCCCCAGCAAGAGCCCCCCACCTCCGGGTCCGCGAACAGGAGTGGGCGCACGGGCTGGCCCACCCGCAGGACAATCCGCTGACCACCCAGGCGGGGTCCGGGGACAGCGAAGTGCTCCTGGAGGACGAGCTATGCATCTACAGTCGGCACTCAGCCCGCGCCAGCGGCCTGCTGTATTCCGGCATCATCGTGCTCCGGCGGCCCTGCGAAACCGTCTTCGACCTGACCCCCGAGGAAGCTGCCGCCACCCACGCCCTGCTGGCCGAGGTCCGCGCTCATCTGGACACCACTGTGCGGCCCGGCGGATACACCACCGGCTGGAATGTCTACCCGGCTGGCGGGGCGCACATTCCGTATGTCTACCTGCATGTCATTCCGCGCTGGAACACCGACGCGGCCGCCGGGGTGGGGCTGTGCCACTCCCTGCAAGCGGCGGCTCAGGCCGCTGCGGAGTCCTGAGCGCGGGGTCAGCCTCCAGATCAGGGGGAGGAGCAAGGGGAAAGAGTGTCTTGCACCGGGGCCGCGCCAGGCTCCGGTAAAAGTGGCTATACGCCGTGAGCCACTGGACAGCCGGAGGGCGGCCCCTGCCGAGGATGAAAAAATCCTGGCGTGAGGGCGCAGTCTTCGCAGTAGCTGCGTTCCCAGACCGGTGTGGTAGCTGGTGAAAGCGGCGGAATCAGCCAGTCCCACTGCCCATTGACCCGCCGCCCCGCCGCCTGTTCCCGCTTCTCGAAGGCCACGAATTGCTGGGTCAGGCTGTGGTGGTCGTCTATCCGCACGCCGGCCCGGTCAAACGAATGCAGTACGGCGCGGTTCAGTTCCACCAGTGCCCGGTCGCGCCACAGCGTGCGCTCACGCGAGGTGTCCAGGCCCAGGCGGCGGGCCAGATCGGGCAGCCGGTCGTAGCGGCGCTGGTCGGCCAGGTTGCGTGCGCCAATTTCGGTCGCCAGGTACCAGCCGTTAAACGGAGCGCAGGCGTAGGTCAGCCCTGCAAAGCGCAGCTCCATGTTGGCAATCACGGGCAGGGCGTGCCAGCGTAGGCCGAGATCGCCCGCCTCGGGGTGGACGATAGACACTTCCTGCACATCGGCGTCTTCCCACTCAAACAGGCTGGTGCCGGCCTCTGTCTGGACGGCCAGCGGCAATACATCAAAAGCGCTGCGCTGCGCGGGAGGATTCCACCCCAGTGCCAGCAGCTGCGCGGTCAGTCGGCGGTTCTGCGGGTCGCCCAATCCATCTGAATACCCGGCGTAGCGAATCAGCTGGTCGTTCAGAATCCGCACGCCCGGCCCGAAGATGCTGAGGGTGCTCTGGATCCGGCCACCGTTCCAGGCCAGTGCCAGATGCCGCTGCAACTCGGCAAACACGGCCGTAGGCTCGCTGATGTGCCGCAGGTCGCGCACCTGTAGCGCTTGCCAGTAGCCCCGGCCCACGCAGCGGGCAGCATTGCGCCACGCCACACGCGCCGCAAAGGCCAGCTGTTCGGCACTGGGCACGAACGTGCCTGCTGTCTCAGGCCAACTCCCGTGAGCAGTCGCCCCAGCCCCAGTTTCCCTGGCATAGAGCCCAAGGAAGTCCTGCAAGTCGGTGTCTGGCGCAGAATCCGGCCCGGGGGAGGGGTCAGCTGAAAGGGGAGAGGAGGAGGGGCCGCCATTCATGTGTCCGAGCATAACGGCTGCGGTGGAGGGTACAGGTCCCGGACCTCAGTAGGTGACAACTTCGTCTAAAGGCGCTCCTGGCGGGTAAAAAGGCTGGA
>JAUNHF010000120.1 GCA_030524065.1 Deinococcus sp. | reverse complement strand
GAGCAGGCCGGAGTGCCCACCCACTTTATTGAGCAGCTGTCCGACACCGAGCAGCGCGTCAAGGCCGTGACCATCGTGCCGGTAGAAGTGATTGTGCGCAACGTCGCCGCCGGCAGCTTTTGCAAGCGCCTGGGCCTGGAAGAAGGCACGGCGCTTGCCCGCCCGGTGGTGGAGTACTGCTACAAGTCCGACGCCCTGGGTGATCCGCTGATCAACACCGATACCGCCGTGGCCCTGGGCTGGGCCAGTGAAGCCGACCTGAGCCGCATCCGCGAGCTGGCGCTAAGGGTGCGTGACTTCCTGGTGCCGTACTTTGAGCAGCGCGGCGTGCAGCTGATTGACTTCAAGCTGGAATTTGGCCGGCTGCCGGATGGACAGATCGTGCTGGCCGACGAAATCAGCCCCGACACCTGCCGCTTCTGGGACATGGAAAGCGGCGAGCGGCTGGACAAAGACCGCTTCCGCCGGGGCCTGGGCGGCGAGGCCGAAGCCTACGCCGAAATGCTGCGGCGCGTGACCAGCGAGGTCTAAAAGTCTGAGTGTCAGAGGGTCTAAAGTCACCGGGCATCCGAACTGTTTAGACCCTGGACTTATTGCGGGAGAGACCCGTGCCCCCGCCCGCTTCCGCCTTCTAGATTCTTGAATCCTTAGACCTATTCCAGAGGAGTCCCAAATGCCCCAATACAACGCCAAAGTGTACGTCACCCTCAAGCCTTCTATCCTTGACCCGCAAGGCCGCACCGTGGAGCGCGCGCTCTCGCACCTGGGCCAGAGCAACGTGAGCGGCGTGCGCGTGGGCAAATACATCGAGCTGCAACTGACGGGCGAACGCGGCGAAGTGGAAGCCCAACTGCAAGACATGGCCCAGAACGTGCTGAGCAACCCCATCATGGAAGACGTGAAATGGGAAGTGGAGGAAGCGGCACAGTGAAAACTGCCGTCGTTCAATTTCCCGGCTCCAACTGCGACACCGACGCGCTGGAAGCCGCCAAGTTGCTGCTGGACGGGGACGCGCAGTTTGTCTGGCACACCGAAACCGAGCTGCCGGAAGGCACCGAACTGGTGTTTATTCCCGGAGGCTTTTCCTACGGCGACCATCTGCGCAGCGGCGCGATTGCTGCCCGCAGCCCCATCATGAAGGCGGTGGGGGCCCACGCCGAAGCGGGCGGCTTTGTCCTGGGCGTGTGCAACGGCTTTCAGGTGCTGACCGAAAGCGGTCTGCTGCCCGGAGCACTCAGCCGCAACCGTGAGTTGCACTTTCACTGCGCTCCGGTGCAGCTGGTGGTGGAAAATGCCGACACCGCCTTTAGCCGCGCCTACGACAAAGGCCAAGTGATTGAAATCCCCATCGCGCACGGTGAAGGCAACTTCTACGCCGACGCCGAAACTATTGGCCGCCTGGAAACCGAAGGCCGCGTGGTGTTCCGCTACAAGGACAACCCCAACGGCAGCCTCAACGACATTGCGGGCATCGTGAACGAAGGCGGCAACGTGCTGGGCATGATGCCCCACCCCGAGCGGGCCGTGGAACTGCTGCTGGGCAGCGAAGACGGACGGGGCGTGTTCGAGTCGCTGAAGGCCAAATAAGGTGCGGGGATGAGAGCAAAGCGTTTCCAGAGAATTGGAATGTCCTTTGCTCTCGCCCTACGCCAAAGCGTCAGCCTGCGCTTCGTCACCTCTGACATGAGGCTAGAGGAAGCGGCGAAGAAGTTAATGGCGGAGGCGATGGCGTGACAGCTTGGCTTCTCATGAACGCCGTATCGTTCGTTACGCCCATTCCCATGCCTGCCACGCTCATTTTTGGCCTCTTCTACCAGCCGCCAGACGGTCATGCGGATGGGCTGCATCTGGGCTTTTCACTGTTGCTTTGGATTCCTGTTATTAATGCCGTGCTGATGCTTTTGCTTTCGCCCGCCTTGCTCAAATTCAGTAGGAGAACTGTTTCCCCATGACCCAACCCACCCAACACTTGCGTGACCAAGCCGCCACCTTCGGCCTCTCAGTAGAAGAATTTGACATCCTCGTCCAGCGTATCGGGCGCGAACCCAACGCGCTCGAAGCCGCCATCGTGGGCGCGATGTGGTCTGAGCACTGCGGCTACAAGAACAGCCGCCCCCTCTTCAAGGCGTTCCCTACCGAAGGCCCGCAGGTGCTGCAAGGCCCCGGCGAGAATGCCGGTGTGATTGATATTGGCGAGGGCTACGGCGTGGCCTTCAAGATGGAATCGCACAACCATCCCTCTGCCGTAGAACCCGTGCAGGGCGCGGCGACGGGCGTGGGCGGCATCCTGCGCGACATCTTCGCGATGGGGGCGCGGCCCTTTGCGGTGCTGGACAGCCTGCGCTTTGGCGACCCCGAAAGCCCCCGCACCCGTTTCCTGCTGAACGGCGTGGTGGACGGCATCTCGCATTACGGCAATGCGATTGGCGTGCCCACGGTGGGCGGGGAGACGGTCTTTCACCCCAGCTATCAGGAGAACCCCTTGGTGAACGTGATGGCGCTGGGTCTCCTAAAGCACGAGGACTTGGCGACCGGCACGATGGGCGAAGTGGGCAACCAGATTATCTACGTGGGCTCCAAGACGGGGCGCGACGGTCTGGGCGGGGCCGTGTTCTCCAGCGCCGACCTGAGCGCCGCGTCTCAGGCAGACCGCCCCGCCGTGCAGGTGGGCGACCCCTTCATGGAAAAACTGCTGCTGGAAGCCACCCTGGAAGCGATTCAGGCCGGTCTGGTGGCGGGCGTGCAGGACATGGGCGCAGCGGGCTTGGTGTCCAGCACTTGTGAAATGGCCTACCGCGCATCCTTAGGCATCAGCATGAACCTGAACAATGTGCCCACCCGCGAAACCGGCATGGTGCCGATGGAGCTGTGCCTGTCTGAATCGCAGGAGCGCATGATTCTGGTCCCCGTCCCTGGCAAGGAGCAGGAGCTGTACGACCTGCTCGCCAAGTGGGAACTGGACGTGGTGAACATCGGGCAGGTGGAAGACCACCAGAACTACCGCCTGGTCTGGGACGGCGAAGTGGTCTGTGACCTTCCCGTGGACCTGCTGAACGAAGCCCCCAAGTACACCCGCGAAGGCGTGGAAAACCCTGACATCACCGCCAAGCGCGAAATGGACCTCAGCGGCGTAGAGATGCCCGCCGACCTCGGGGCCGTGCTGACCACCCTGCTTTCTCACCCCACCATTGCCAGCAAGCGGCCCATCTTTGAGCGCTACGACCACCAAGTCATGACCAATACCGTAGTGGTGCCCGGTGCCGCCGACGCCGCCGTGATGCGGGTGCGGGGCACGCAAATTGGCGTGGCGGCCACCTCCGACTGCAATCCCCGCTTCGTGTATCTGGACCCCTACACTGGGGCCGCCGCCGCCGTGGCCGAAGCCGCCCGTAACCTCGCCTGTGTGGGCGCTACGCCGCTGGCGATTACTGACAACCTCAACTTCGGCAATCCGCACGACCTCGGCGTGTACTACCAGCTTCAGCAGTCTGTAGCGGGCATTGCCGACGCCTGCCGCGCCCTGAACACCCCGGTCACGGGCGGCAACGTGAGCCTGTACAACCAGTACGTGGAAGGGGACCAGAAGGTCGCCATTCACCCCACCCCGACCATTGGCATGGTGGGCGTGCTGCCCGACGTGACCCGGCATGTGGGCCAGCACATTCCCGCCGGCCCGCACAGCCTCTACCTGCTGGGCGAACTGGCTCAGACCATCGGGGCCAGCCAGTACCTGGAAACGGTGCACGGCCTGGAAGCCGGGCAGGTGCCTGCGCTGGACCTGGAGCTGCACGCCAGGGTCATTAACGGCACCCTGGCCCTGATCCGTGAAGGACTGGCCGCCGCCGCCCACGATACGGCCGAAGGCGGCCTGGGCGTGGCCGTGGCCGAAATGCTGCTGGGCGCGGGCCAGGGCGCCAGCATTACCCTGGACGCCCCTGCCGAGACCCGCGCCGACGCGCTGCTGTTCGGGGAAACCCACTCCAGCGTGCTGGTGGCCGTGCCGCTAGGCCAGGAAACCGCCGCTGAAACCCGCCTGAGTGAACTGGGCGTGCCTTACCACTTGCTGGGCACGGTGAGCGAGGAAAGCGGCGAACGCCTCACCTTTGCGCTGCCGCAGCACGGCCTAAACTTCAGCGTCAGCACGGCGGCCCTCCAGCAGGCCCACAGCCAGCCGCTGCGGGACATCCTGGCCTGAACTGCGGGCCGGTGTGGGCGGGCGGCATTCCCGCTTCCGTCCCCACCCGCTGCCCTGGTTCCTGTTTCATCCGAGTCTCGGGCACTCCTTCTGTTCTCCGCCCCGGCTGGGCCCGCCCCGCAGGCAAGCTTTCCCCGGCAACTTCCAGCACCGCCCTTTCCCATTTTCTTGCGCCCTACGGCCCCCCGCCCCGGCGGCGGGCAGCGGCCTCAGGCAGGAGCCTCAGCATGATTTTTGATCCCACCACCGACAAACCCCAAGACGAGTGCGGCGTATTCGGCATCTACTCGCCCCAGCCGCAGGACCTGGCCTGGGTCACCTACCTGGGCCTGTTCGCCCTGCAACACCGGGGCCAGGAAGCCGCCGGTATCTGCGTGAGCAACGGCGAAAAGCTGCATGTGGAAAAGGACCTCGGCCTGGTCACACAGGTGTTTACGCCTGAGCGGATGGCCTCCTTTAGCCTGCCGGACGCCCGCGTGGGCATCGGGCACGTGCGCTACTCCACCACCGGCTCCAACCTGCGCTTCAACGCCCAGCCGCTGAACACCCGCACCAACAAAGGGATTTTGGGCTTTGCGCACAACGGTAACTTTGTGAACGCGCTGGAAGTCCGCGCCGAAATGCTGGAAGAAGGCGCGCTGTTTCAGACCACCAACGACTCCGAAGTGATGCTGAACCTGATTGCCCGCGAGAGCGGCAAGGACCTGGTGGAAGCGGCGGCCCACGCCATGCAGCGCCTTCAGGGCGGTTACGCCTGCGTGCTGATGAGCCGCACCCAACTGATCGGCTTCCGCGACCCCAACGGCGTGCGCCCGCTGGTGCTGGGGCAGCGCGAGGACGGCGGCTACGTGCTGGCTTCCGAGCCGTGCGCCCTGTACGCGGTGGGCGCCCGCTTGCTGCGTGACGTGCAACCCGGCGAGCTGGTCAGCATTGACGACCAGGGGCTGCACTCGCTGATGGTGCAACCGGCGCAGCCCACACCCTGCTCCTTCGAGTGGATTTATTTTGCCCGCTCGGATTCCCAGCTGGACGGGGTGGATGTCCATGAAAGCCGCGTGCGGATGGGCGAGCAGCTGGCCCGCGAAAAGCCGGTGGAGGCCGACGTGGTCGTGCCGGTGCCCGACTCCGGCATCGGGGCCGCCATCGGCTACGCCCGTGAGAGCGGCATTCCCTTTGACTACGGCCTGTACAAGAATCCCTACGCGGGCCGCACCTTTATCGCGCCCACCCAGGAAGCCCGCGAGCTGAAGGTCAAGATGAAGCTGTCGCCCACCTCTGCCATTCGCGGCAAGCGCGTGGTGCTGGTGGACGACTCTATCGTGCGTGGTACCACCAGCCGCCAGATCGTGAACCTGCTGCGCGAGGCCGGGGCCACCGAGGTTCACTTCCGCGTGAGCAGCCCGCCCATTACCCACCCGTGCTTTTACGGCATTGACACTGCCGCCCGCAAAGAACTGGTGGCCTCTACGCACAGCTTGGACGAAATCCGTGACTTGATCGGGGCCGACACCCTCGCCTTTATCAGCGAAGGTGGGCTGCGCGAAGCCATCGGGGGCCAGGGCCTGTGCGGGGCGTGCTTTACGGGCGAGTACCCGGCGGGTGTGCCGCTGCTGAATGACGTGGATAAGTTGGCGCTGGAGGGGTGATGACTAAGTAGCTACCGTGTGTAGATTGCATCATAGGTCGGGCGAAATTCCGCTGATA
>JAUNHF010000119.1:3571-5958 GCA_030524065.1 Deinococcus sp. | reverse complement strand
GGAGCACGGCGGCCTAGGCTTTCGCCGACTGGAACTCCGCTGTGATCCCCTGAACAGGCGCTCGCGCCGCATTCCAGAGCGGCTGGGATATACACTGGACGCCTGCCTGGTCAACGACACCGTCTCGGCGGATGGCACGAAACTGCGGGACACGCTGGTCTATAGCCTGCCGCGCTGAGCCTCCGCGCACCTGCAACCCAGTGCGTCCACAACTCAGCGCAGCAGTCATTTAGCGCAGCAGGGCCGCGCCCTCGCTGGCCTGCCGAATACTCAGCACCCGGCTCACGCCGCCGCCATCGGTGGTCACGCCCCAGAGGGTGTCGGCCACTTCCATGGTGGCTTTTTGGTGAGTGATCAGGATGAACTGGGTGCCCTGGGCAGCGAAGCGGGTCAGAAACGCCGTAAAGCGGCGGATGTTGGCCTCGTCCAGCGGAGCGTCCACCTCGTCCAGCACGGCCAGGGGCAGGCCGCCCGCCGTGTCTGCACCGCCTGCGTGGTTCAGCGCAAAGAGAAAAGCCAGCCCCGCCATCGTGCGCTCACCGGCACTGAGCAGGGTCATGGAGCGGGTGCGCTTGCCGCCCGGCTGCACCGCCAGCGCCAGCCCGCTGATGCGCCCCGCGTCATCCTGCTGGGCCTGCAACTCGCCGCTGCCGCCCAGCAGTTCGGCGGCGTAGCGGGCAAAGGCGGCGGCCACGCTGCTCAGCGCCTGACGGGTGGCGGCGTCTTCCAGGCCGGACAGCTCGTCCAGCTGGACGCGCAGCTCGTCCACAGCGGCCTGGGCGTCGTCCAGCTCGGCCTGGGTGGCGGCCCATTCGGCCTGCCCCTCCTGGTAGTCGGCCTCGGCGCGGGCGTTGACCGGCCCCAGCCCTTCCAGCTCGGAGCGCAGGCGGCCCAGTTCGTGCGCCCACTCACGGGGCGTGCCGGGCGGCGAGCAGCCGTCGGGAATGTCCCCCAGCCCACCCTCGCGCCGGGCGATGGTCAGGCGCAGTTCGTCCAGCCGGGCGCGGGCCCTATTCTGCGCGGCAATCAGGCCCGCGTAGACGTCGGCGGTGCGGGTCTGCTCGGCCTCGGCGCGGGCCACCTCCTGCGGGTCAAAGTCGCCCAGTGCGGCGCGGCGGCGGTCCACTTCGGCAGCGGCGGCGGCAATGTGCGCGGCCTGCTCGGCGGCGGCCTGGGCGCCAGCGCTCAAGCGGGCTTGCACTTCGGCGCGGCGGCCCTCGGCCTGGCGGTAACTGTGCCACAGGGCGGCCAGCTCGCGGCCCAGGGCCAGCGCTTCGGCGGCGGCGCGCTCAGCGGCGCGGGCCTGCTCGGCTTCGGACCGCTGGGCGCTCAGGGCCGCTTCTACTCCGGCAGGGGTCGCCACATCTTCCGCAGTCACCGCACCTTCTATGGCGGCTGAAGCTTCTGCCGGGGCAGACACAGTGGGCAGTGCAGCCAGCTGCGCCGCCAGCCGCGCCGCGTCCGCCTCCAGGCTGCGCTGACGGGCGGCCAACTCGCGGGCCTGTGCCGTCAGCTCGCGCTCGGCTGCCTGAGCGGCGGCGTGGGCCGCAGTCAGTGCTCCCAGATCGGGAGCCTCGGCACGGTCCAGCTCCTCCAGGGCGGCTTCGGCCTGCCCCAAGGCGGCCCCGGCAGCCTCTACCTCATCCGCCAGTTCCTGAAAGCGCCGCTGATCGGCCAGCACGCTGCTGCCAGCGTCGCGCAGGCGTCCGCCGGTCATCGCCCCGGACGGCTCCACCACTTCGCCGCCCAGCGTGACCAGCCGGGGCCGCTGGCGGTGTGCCCGCGCCAGGCGGTTCGCCGTGTCCAGCGTGTCCACGATGAGGGTGTCGGCCAGCAGGGCGCGGCCCACCAGCACAGGGTCGGTGGGGCACAGGTCGGCCAGGTTGCCCACCACCCCAGCTTCGCGCAGCAGCGCCTCGTCGCGGCGGGGGCGCCCGCGCAGCAGTTCCAGCGGCAAAAAGGTGGCCCGCCCGCCCTGCTTTTTCAGCTCAGCGATAATGGCTTTGGCGTCGTCGGCGGTGCCCACCACCACCTGCTCCAGCCGGCGACCCAGCGCGGCGGTCACGGCGGTTTCCAGCTCGGCGGGCACGGTCAGCACGTCCGCCACCGATCCCACAATGCCCGGATGGTCCAGCCGCAGCGCGTTGCGGGCGCCCTCGCCGTAGCGCGAGTAGGCGTTCAGCGCCGCTTCCAGCCGCTCCAGTTCGCGCTGTAGCGGCGCCAGCCCCGCTTGCAGGCGGGTGCGCTCGGCCACCGCTTCCTGGCGGCGGGCCTGGAAGGTCTGCGCCTGCGCCTGCGCCTGTGCCAAAGCTGCCGCCTGCTGCTCACGCGTGGCCGCCGCACTGGACAGCTCGGAAGTCACGCGCCCGGTTTCGTCCGCCAGTGCT
>JAUNHF010000119.1:2213-3561 GCA_030524065.1 Deinococcus sp. | reverse complement strand
CGCCTGCGCCACCCGCTCCTGTTCGCGGGTCAGGGCAGCGCGGTCGGCCTCGGTGCGGGCCTGGGCCTGGGTGCGCCGCAGCTCGGCTTCACGGCTGGCCGTCAGGGTGCGCTCCAGCCGGCGGGCTGCGCCCTCGGCGGTTTCAGCGCGGGCGCGGGCCTCCGCCACGGCGCGGGTCAACTCGGCCAGGTCAGGAGCCGGCTCGGCAGGGGCCTGGTGGGGCAAATGTTCCAGCTCGCGGCGCAGGGCGCTAGCCTCGCTGCTCAGGTGCTCGCCGTAGCGGGCGGCCTGGGTGTGGGCCTGCTCGGCAGCGTTCAGGGCGGCCAGCGCGTCTTCGCGGGCGCGGGCGGCGGCGCGGGCCTGCGCCAGAGCTTCGCGGGCCGCTTCGGCCTGTGCCGCCGCCGCTCCCAGACCGGCGCCCAACTCCTGTGAAGCCGCTTCCTGGCGGGCCGCTTCCTCACGGGCTGCGTCCAGCTCACGGCGCAGGGTCAGCTGCTTTTCACGCTCCTGGGCCGCTTCCAGCAGGGCTACGCGCATGCTCAGCTCGCGCCAGCGCAGCGCCGCTTCCGCAGCCCGCCGCAGCCGCTCCAGCCCGCTGTGCCGCTCGGCCTGAACTAGGCTTAGGTCTGACAGGTGCCTCCCGGCCTCGGCCAGCCGCGCCGACGTTTCCTCACGGGCCGCCACTGAGCGCGACAGGCCCGCCGCTTCCTGCAAGTAGCCCAGCAGCCGGCTCCCCTCGGCCTGCACCACCCCGCTCACCTCGCCCTGCCCGATTACCGCCAGGCCGCCTGGCCCCAGCCCGGTGCCCCGCAGCGCCGCGTGAATATCACGCACCCGCACGCCACGCCCGGCCAGTTCCTGCTCGGAAGCGCCGTCGCGGTAAATGCGGCGGCCCAGAGAGATGGCCTCCCCCGCATGACGCAGCTCAGTCTGCACCTCGGCCAGCCCCAGCGGCGCCCGGCCCGCTCCGCTGCCACCATGAAAAATCAGCTCTGTGGCACGCCCGGCGCGCAGCTCACGCGCCCGCGCACCATGCGTCACCCAGCGCAGCGCTTCCACCACATTGCTCTTGCCGCTGCCGTTGGGACCGATCACGGCCGTAATTCCGGGCTCAAACTCAATGTGGGTGCGCTGCGAAAAACTCTTGAAACCGTGCAGGGTCAGGGAATGAATCATGGGAATGCGTGCTGGGCTTACCGCATGCCAGCGGGGACGGGAACAAATCTCTCCCCCGCTCAGCGCGTGCGCAGGCCAGCGTCTAGAGGTCCTTGCAGTCCTGACGGGTCAGCGGTTGGCGCAGGTCCACATGGCCGATGGTCGCCTCATTCTTGCCTTCTACCAGAAAGGT
>JAUNHF010000119.1:1404-2203 GCA_030524065.1 Deinococcus sp. | reverse complement strand
ATAGCCCAGCTTGCGGTACTCGGCCGGCAGGCTGACAAAGTAGTTGTCACCGCGCAGCCACACGCGGGGCGCTGGCAGGCCGCTCGGCACAGCCGCCTTCAGCCCGGTGGTGGACGGCCCCTGGTTCCAGACCGTCAGGGCCGCTTCAGCCGTGCCCTGCGCGTTCTGGTCGCCCTGCACCACCGGCACGTTGCGCTTCTCGCTGACCAGCTTCTGGCCGCCAGCGTCCAGGTAGTACACCGGCACTTCGACTGGCAGGCGCTCAGACAGCACGTAGTTCGGCACCTCGGGCGTTGGCGGGGGCCGGTTGACCCAGCTCATCGCGGCCACGGCCAGCACCAGCAGCGCCGCCGCCAGCACATTGAAAAAAGAAAACGCATTCCTCACTGCCCGCTCCCTTCCGCTTCGCTCGCCGCACTCTGCTCACTGTCCGGCAGCACGGCGGCATTTTCCACCTTCTTGGACAGGTAGCCGGCCACCGAGCGGGCCACCCCCACCGCCAGGCGCTGCCGAAAGGCCTCGTCGCCCAGCGCGGCCACGTCGTCGGCGCTGTCCAGGCTGCCCAGCTCGATCAGCAGTCCGGCCTGCGGGGCCTCACCCAGTGTCAGCACCTTGGAGAGCGGCCGCTGCTGCGCCTTAATGCCCTGCTCGCCCAGTTCCGACAGCAGAGCTTCGGTCAGGATGCGGGTGCCACCCAGATCGCTCACGGCGTTGCTGGCATAAGCGGGATTTTCGCCGGCGCGGATGTTCGCCACGTATTCCGAGGAATTCTCGCTCAGCTGCTGATACACCTTCACGC
>JAUNHF010000119.1:0-1394 GCA_030524065.1 Deinococcus sp. | reverse complement strand
CTACGCCTTCTACCCCGATATGGCTTACGTCCAGCATCAGGTACACATCACTCTGGCGGGCCAGCGTCATCTTCTGGTCCAGTGTGGCGTCACTGGCGCCGTCACGGGTCAGCTTGACCTGCCAGCCGGCCTCATTCAGCAGGGCCAGGGCCTTTTGGGCAACGTCAAGGCTGAAATCGGTGCTGCTGGCTCCCGCTGCCTGCCCGGTCAGCACCGGCTCAATCACGATCAATGGCCGGGCGATGCGGTCCAGCAGCGCGGGCGTGGTGCGCTCAATGGCGGGGCCAGCGTCCACCACCACGCGCACACTGCCGGGGCGAATCACCTTGTACATGCGGTAGCCGCTGTCCTTGGGCAGGCTAAAGCGCAGGCGCAGGTCATCGCCGTCTTTGATCACTCGCGCCCCCGAGATGAACTTACCGGTGGTGGTGTAGCGGCGCTGGTCGCCAGCTGCTCCGCGCACCACCACATGCACGTCATTGCCGCGCAGCTCGGTAAAGACGTCGGTGTCCTGGGTCAGGTCCAGCACCAGGCGGTCCGCCGCCTTGCCCACCGAACTGCTGACCCCGCTCAGACGCAGTTCCGGCATGGCAAAGGTGCCGGCGCGGTAGGTGGCCCCAAAGGTGCGGGCGACCACTTCCAGCGGCACATGCACGGCGCCGTCCACGTATGTGGCGGTGCGGCCCTGTTCGCGCACGGTGTCCAGCTGAATGGTGTTGAAATCGGTGGTGGCGCGGTAAGCGTCCTCGTCAATCGGCAGCACGATGGAGTGGCCGTAGCCATCTATCCGCAGGTAAGGGCCTTCTTGCACCACCTGAGCAATGCTGCGTAGGCTCTCTACATCCACGTATTCGGTGCCGTACAGGTTCACACTCTGCACCAGCGTGCCTTGCAGGGTCAGGTTGCTGTAAGCCACCTGCGCCGAGGCCCCGCTGCCGTACCAAGCGCCCACGCCGCCCAGGCTCAGGGCCGCCAGCAGCGCGGCCACCTGCCAGGGGTTCCTGGCCGCAATCCGTCGTTTCATCAGTACTCCCTCAGTTCACGGCGCACCGTCTTCTCGGCGTCGGAGCGGCGCTTGTCGTGCAGCTTCTTGCCTCGGGCCACTGCCAGCTCCACCTTGAAATAGCGGCCTTTTTGGTACATCCGCGTTGGCACCAGGGTCAGGCCCTTTTGCTCCAGTGCGCGGCGAATCTTGTCAATTTCCATGCGGTGCAGCAGCAAGCGGCGCGCCCGGCGCGGCTCGTGGTTGTTGTAGGTGGCTTCCTTGTACGGCGGAATGTACAGGCCTTCCAGGTCCACATTGCGCCCACTCAGCCGGGCAAAAGCGTCCCGGAAGTCAACCCCTCCGGCGCGGATACTCTTGACCTCGCTGCCGGTCAGAGACAGGCCGGCTT
>JAUNHF010000118.1 GCA_030524065.1 Deinococcus sp. | reverse complement strand
CCGCCCCTTCCAGCCAGCCGGATAGACCCGCCCGGCTGAAGATCGCCATGCAGAAATCCGGCCGCCTGAGCGATGACACCCTCAAGCTGCTGCGGGCCTGCGGTATCCGCTTTAACCTGCACGAAGCCCGGCTGATGGCCCACGCCGAAGACTGGCCGCTGGACCTGCTGCGCGTGCGCGACGACGATATTCCCGGCCTGGTGATGGACGGCGCCGCCGACCTGGGCGTGGTGGGCGAAAATGTGCTGGAAGAAGCCCGGCTGGAACGTGAGGTGGCCGGCAGCCCCGCCGAATACCGGCTGCTGCGCCCGCTGGACTTCGGACACTGCCGCCTGAGCCTCGCCGGGCGGGCCGAGGAGGACAGTGCGGCACCGCTGGCAGGCAAGCGTATTGCCACCAGCTACCCCTACCTGCTGCGAAGCTGGCTGCGGCAAGAAGGCATTCAGGCCACCCCAGTGATCCTGACCGGCTCGGTGGAGGTGGCCCCCCGCGCCGGGCTGGCCGACGCCATTTGCGACCTGGTCAGCACCGGGGGCACCCTGGAAGCCAACGGCCTGCGCGAACGGGAGGTAATTTTCCGCTCGCAGGCCCAGCTGATTGCCCGCCCCGGCGCACTGCCTGAGGCGCAGCAAGCCACGCTGGACCGGCTGCTGCGCCGGCTGGACGGGGTGCAGCGGGCCCGCGAAAGCAAGTACATCATGCTGCACGCTCCGGTGGGCCGCCTGGAGGAGGTTACGGCCCTGCTGCCCGCCGAGCACCCCACCGTGCTGCGCCTGGGCCACACCGACGCCGAAGTGGCCGTCCACGCGGTGAGCACCGAGAACCTGTTCTGGGAAACGATGGAACGCCTGCGCGAACTGGGCTGCTCCAACATCCTGGTGCTGCCCATCGAGAAGATGCTGTGACCCGCCCCTTGTCCGAGGAAGGAAAAGACATGACCGACCGCATTCCCCCCATCACCGTCTGGGCCGAGCTGGATGAAGCGGCCCGCTGCGAGCTGCTGCGCCGCCCCGCTCAGAGCGCCGGCGCCGAAATTACCGCCCAGGTGCAGGATATTTTGGGGCAGGTGCGCGGCGAAGGCGACGCCGCCCTGCTGCGGCTTACGGCCCGCTTTGACCGCGTAAACCTGGATTCGCCGCTGCTGAGCCGCGAGCAGGCGCAGGCCCAGGCCGCGCAGGTGAGCGACGCCGTTCGCCGCGCCATTGACAGCGCCTACGACAACATCCACGCTTTTCACGCCGCGCAGCAGCCCCAGCCGGTGAGTGTAGACACCGCGCCGGGCGTGCGCTGCGAACTGCGCTGGGCGCCGATTCGCACGGTCGGCCTGTACATACCGGGCGGCAGCGCCGTGTTGCCTTCTACGGTCCTGATGCTGGGTGTGCCGGCGGCGCTGGCCGGCTGCGAGCGGGTGATTCTGTGCAGCCCGCCGGACGCACAGGGGCTGCTCTCGCCCGCCGTGTGCTACGCCGCGCTGAAAGTCGGCGTGACCGATTTTGTGCGCGTCGGTGGGGCGCAGGCGGCGGGGGCGCTGGCTTACGGCACCCAGAGCGTGCCCCGCGCCGACAAGATTTTTGGTCCCGGCAACGCTTATGTCACGGCGGCCAAAACCCTGGTGAGTGCCGAAGCGGGCGGCCCCGCCATAGACATGCCGGCTGGCCCCTCCGAGCTGCTCGTGGTGGCCGACGCCAGTGCTCAGGCCGCCTGGGCTGCCGCCGACCTGCTGTCGCAGGCCGAACACGGCCCCGACTCGCAGGTGGTGCTGGTCAGCCCGGAGCGCGGGCTGCTGGAAGCGGTGCGCGGCGAACTGGCCCGGCAGCTGCCAGGACTGCCCCGGCGGGACATTGCCGCCCGCGCTCTGGCCGAGAGTCGCCTGATTCTGACCGCCAGCCTGGACGAAGCCGCAGCGGTGGCCGACGCCTACGCGCCCGAGCACCTCAGCTTGCAGGTCGCTGACCCGGAGATGCTGACCGGGAGAATCCGCGCCGGGTCGGTGTTCGCTGGGCACCTGACCCCCGAAGCGGGCGGCGACTACGCCACCGGCACCAACCACGTGCTGCCCACCTACGGCGCGGCGCGGGCCTATTCCAGCCTGGGCCTGAATGACTTTTACCGCCGTTACACCGTGCAGACCGTGACCGCCGCCGGCCTGGAGGCGCTGGCCCCCACCGTCACCGCCCTGGCCCGCGAAGAAGGCCTGGAAGCCCACGCCCGCGCCGCCGAAGTGCGCCTGAGTCCGCCCATCCCGGCACCACCCACGCAAGGAGAATCCCGATGAGTCAGCCCACCCTCTTCATTGACCGCGACGGCACGCTGGTGCTGGAGCCGCCCACCGACAAGCAGCTGGACGCCCTGGACAAGCTGGAGCTGGAGCCGCTGGTCATTCCGGCGCTGCGCGACTTGCAGGCCGCCGGCTTCCGGCTGGTGATGGTGTCCAACCAAGACGGCCTGGGCACGCCCAGCTTTCAACGTGAAAGTTTTGAGGCGCCGCACAGGATGATGCTGGATATTTTCGCGTCCCAGGGCGTGACTTTTGACGCGGTGTACATCTGCCCGCACTTTGCCGAGGACGGCTGCGACTGCCGCAAGCCCAAAGTGGGCCTGGTGCTGGATGAACTGCGGGAGCGCCGCTTTGACCCGCAGCGCTCCTATGTCATCGGGGACCGCGAGACGGACCTGGGACTGGCGGCCAACATGGGCATTGAGGGCATCCTGTACCGCCGGGGCGGTGAAGGCGGGGGGCTGGACTGGCCCGCCATCGCTGCGGGGCTGCTGGACCGGGAGCGCGTGGCCGAGGTGCGCCGCACCACCCGCGAAACCGACATCACCATTCGGGTGAATCTGGATGCGAGCGGCCCCAGCCGCATCGGGACCGGCGTGGGCTTTTTTGACCACATGCTGGACCAGATTGCCACCCACGGCGGCTTTGCGCTGGACGTGGAGGTGGCCGGCGACCTGCACATTGACGAGCACCACACCGTCGAGGACACCGCGCTGGCGCTGGGGCAGGCGCTGCGGGAAGCCCTGGGCGACAAGCGCGGCATCGGGCGGTTCGGGCACAGCCGCAGTGATGGACCGGAAGCCGCGCCCGAGCCGCAACCCAGCCACTTTGTGCTGCCGATGGACGAGGTGCGCGCCGAGTGCGCCCTGGACCTGTCGGGGCGGCCCTATCTGGTGTTCAGCGCCAATTTTACCCGCGAGAAAGTGGGCGAGCTGGACACCAGCCTGGTCGAGCATTTTTTCCAGTCGCTCAGCCAGACGCTGGGCGCCACCCTGCACCTGAGCGTCACGGACGGCGGCAACGCCCACCATCAGGTAGAAAGTCTCTTTAAGGTGTTCGGGCGGGCGCTGCGGCAGTGCATTCGCCGCGAGGGGCACGCGCTGCCCAGCAGCAAGGGGGTGCTGTGATGGCAGCATCCGCTCCCCTCGCCATCGTGGACACCCGCTGCGCCAACCTCGCTTCGGTGGTGTTCGCCCTGGAACGCCTGGGCGTAGAGCCGCTGGTCACCGCCGACGCGGGCGAGCTGCGGGCCGCCGGGCGGGTGCTGCTGCCCGGCGTGGGCACGGCGGGCGCGGCCATGCGTGAGCTGGAGCGCCTGGGCCTGCCAGACGTGCTGCGCTCGCTGCGCCAGCCGGTGCTGGGCATCTGCCTGGGCATGCAGCTGCTGACCCGCGAGTCGGAAGAATCCCGGCTGGAAAGTGGGCAGAACCAGCCGTGCCTGGGGGTGGTGGACGCCGTCACCCGGCGTATGGACGCAGGCGGCCTGACCCTGCCGCACATGGGCTGGAACCGGCTGGACGTGGCGCGGCCTTCTCCCCTGCTGGCGGGGCTGGACGGGGCCTACGTGTACTACGTTCACGGCTACGCGGTGCCGCCCGGCCCGGCCACCCTGGCGGGGACGAACTACGGCGGGCCGTTTAGCGCCGTGCTGGGGCAGGGCAACTTTTTCGGCGCGCAGTTTCACCCGGAGCGCTCCGGCCCGGCTGGGGCGCGGCTGCTGCGCAACTTCCTAGAGCTGAATGCACAACAGGAGGCGGGCCCATGCTGATTCCTGCACTTGACCTGCTGGGCGGCGAGGTCGTCCGGCTGTACCAGGGCGACTTTGCCCAGAAGACCGTATTTGCGCCGGACCCCTTGCCGCTGGCGCTGGACCATCAGGCAGCGGGCGCGGGGCTGCTGCACTTAGTGGACCTGGACGGCGCCCGTGACCCGGCGCAGCGCCAGCTGGACCTGCTGGCCCGCTTGGGCCGTGAGCTGCGGCTCCCACTGCAAGTGGGCGGCGGGGTCCGCACCACGGACGACATCGCCCAGTTGCTGCAAAGTGGCGTGGCCCGCGTGGTGGTGGGCAGCGCCGCGATTGCCGACCCCGCCCAGGCGGCCGCGTGGCTGCGCGAGTTCGGCCCAGAGCGGCTGACGCTGGCGCTGGACCTGCGCCTGGAAGACGGTGGCCGCCGCACCCTGCTCACCCACGGCTGGCAGGCCGGCTCGGAGCGCAGCCTGGACCGCTTTCTGGCTGAGCTGGCCGACTTGGGCGCCCAACCCCGGCACATTCTGTGCACCGACATCTCCCGCGACGGCACCCTCAGCGGCCCCAATACGGCGCTGTACGCCGATCTGGTGCGCGAGTATCCGGAGCTGCGCTGGCAGGCGTCGGGCGGAGTATCGAGCCTGGACGACATCGCCGCTCTGCGCCGCGCCGGGGTCGCCGGCGTGATTCTGGGCAAGGCGCTGCTGACCGGGCAGTTCACGCTGGCTCAGGCGCAGGCCGTCTGGGACGATACCCCCGCATCTCAGGAGGACCAAGCATGACCGCACCCACTTCAGACCTCACCCGCCGTATCATTCCCTGCCTGGACGTCAAAGATGGGCAGGTGGTCAAGGGCGTGCAGTTCCGGGACCACGAGGTGGTGGGCGACCCGGTGGCGCTGGCCCGCCGCTACGCTCAGGCCGGAGCCGACGAGCTGGTCTTTTACGACATTACCGCGTCCAGCGACGGGCGCACGGTGGGCAAAAGTTGGGTGTCAGACATCGCCCGCGTGATTGATACTCCCTTTTGCGTGGCGGGCGGCATCCGCAGCGTGGAGCAGGCCCGCGAGGTGCTCAGCCGGGGCGCCGACAAGATTTCGGTAAACTCGCCCGCCCTGGAGCGCCCCGAGCTGATTGAGGAGCTGGTGGCCGAGTTCGGACAGCAGTGCGTGGTGGTGGGCATAGATTCGTTTCAGGATGAGGGGGGCGAGTACCGCGTCTACCAGTTCACCGGCGACGAAAGCCGCACCCAGCGGACCGATTGGACCACGCTTGCTTGGGTGCGCGAAGCCGTGCGGCGCGGCGCCGGCGAACTGGTCCTGAACTGCATGAACCGCGACGGCGTGCGCCAGGGCTACGATGTGGCCCAGCTGGCCGCCGTGCGCGCCATCTGCCCAGTGCCGCTGATTGCTTCGGGCGGGGCGGGCGCCGCGCAGCACTTTACAGACGTCTTTCAGCAGGCCGGGGTGGATGGGGCACTGGCCGCTTCGGTCTTTCACAAAGGAGTGCTGGACATCACCGACCTCAAAGCCGAACTGGCCCGCCAGGGCGTCTGCATTCGCCCAATTTATGCGCCCGCTGGCCCCACCCCGAAAGGACCGCTATGACCTCTGAATCCTCCATGATTGACCCCGCCAGCCCCGATTTTGACAAGCTCGATTTTGACAAGATGGACGGCCTGCTGCCCTGCGTGGTGCAGGACGCCGACACCGCGCAGGTGCTGATGCTGGGCTATATGGACAGAGCAGCGCTTGAGCGCACGCAAGAGAGTGGCCTGGTCACGTTCTACAGCCGCAGCAAGGGGCGGCTGTGGACCAAAGGCGAAAGCTCGGGCAACACCTTGCAGCTGGTGCGCCTGAGCGCCGACTGCGACCACGACGCGCTGCTGGTGCTGGCCCGCCCGCAGGGGCCGACCTGCCACACCGGAGCCGTGAGCTGCTTTGGTGTAGAGCCGCCCGCGCTGGAAATGCTAGGTCGC
>JAUNHF010000117.1 GCA_030524065.1 Deinococcus sp. | reverse complement strand
CGATCTCGTCTTTTTCGATGTGAATCGAGGTGTAGAAATCCTTGCGAACCAGGCCTTCGGAGATGCAGATGGCGTCTTCAAAGTTAAAACCGTCAAAGGGCATGATGGCGATGGTGATGTTCTGGCCCAGCGCCAAGCGGCCAAACTGCGAGGCAGGACCGTCGGCAATGACTTGGCCCTTCACGACCTGCTCGCCCACTTCCACGATGGGGTGCTGGTCGAGGTTGGTGCCCTGGTTGGAGCGGGTAAAGCGCACCAGTTCAAACACCTGCACGTTGCCGGTCTTCATGCCCAGTTCGGGGGCGTCCTCGGTCAGCTTGATCTGCACGGCGCGGCTGTCCACATAAATCACTTCGCCGGTCACGTCGCTCACCACCGAGGTGCCCGAGTCGGTGACCACGCGCTCTTCTACGCCGGTTCCCACGCTGGGGCTTTCGGCGCGGACCAGCGGCACGGCCTGCGACTGCATGTTGGAACCCATCAGTGCGCGGTTGGCGTCGTCGTGCTCCAGGAAAGGAATCAGCGAGGTGTTGATAGAGACGATCTGCTTGGGGCTGACGTCCATGTATTCCACGTCGGCAGGGTCGTACAGCAAGGGGTCGCCCTGCTTACGGGCCAGCACACGCTCCTCGGCAAAGGTGCCGTCTTCGTTGAGCGGGCTGTTGGCCTGCGCAATCACGAAGCGGTCTTCGATGTCGGCAGTCATGTACTCCACGCCTTCTACGCTGTTGTCTACGCGGCCGTCTTTGACGCGGCGGTAAGGCGCTTCGATAAAGCCCAGGGGGTTGACCTTGGAGTAAGAAGACAGCGAGGAAATCAGGCCGATGTTGGCGCCTTCGGGCGTTTCGATCGGGCAGATGCGGCCGTAGTGGGTCCGGTGCACGTCACGCACGTCAAAGCCGGCGCGTTCGCGGGTCAGACCGCCTGGGCCCAGGGCCGAGATACGGCGCTTGTGGCGCAGGTCAGACAGCGGGTTGGTCTGGTCCTTGAACTGCGAGAGCTGGCTGCGGCCAAAGAATTCGCGCATGGCCGCCACGATGGGTCGGTTGTTGACCAGTTTGGTGGGGGTAGCGGCGTCGGGGTTGCCCAGCAGCATGCGCTCACGCACCCCACGTGCCATGCGGCCCATGCCCACGCGCAGCTGGTCGGCCAGCAGTTCGCCCACGGTGCGCACGCGGCGGTTGCCCAGGTGGTCAATGTCGTCTTCGTACACGCGCACTTCCTGGGCCACGCCGTCGGCGTCGGCGCCCAGGGTGACGGTCTCCATGCCGTGTTGCAGGGCCATCAGGTAGCGGATGGTGTCTACCAGACCTTCGTCGTAGAACTGACCGTCGCGGAACGACAGCAGCGTGGGTTCGCTCCGCTGCCAGGTGCCCAGCTTGGTGTTCATCTTGAAGCGGCCGGGTTCGCCCAGGTCATAGCGGCGGGGGTCAGCCAGCAGGCCGTACAGGTACTGGGTGGCTTTGTCGCGCTTGGGCGGGTCACCGGGGCGCAGCACGGTAAACAGGCGCAGCAACGCTTCGTCGGCGTTCATGCCCGCAGTCTTGTCTTCCAGCGCGATGTCGGCGTCAAACTCGCTGAACAGCTCGCGGATCTGGCCATCGTCCATGCCCAGCACGCGCAGCAGCAAGGAGACGGGGAACTTGCGCTTGTTGACCTTCATTTCCAGCATTTCGCCGGCCCACTCCAGCTCAATCCAGGGACCGCGCTTGGGCATAGGAATGATGGCCGCCGAGTACAGCTTTTTCAGGCCCTTGTAGGAGCTGGTGAAGTACACGCCGGGAGAGCGGTGAATCTGCGAGATGACCACGCGGTCGGCGCCGTTGATGATAAAGGAGCCGTCCTCGGTCATCAGGGGCAGGTCGCCCAGGAACACCTGGTCTTCTTTGATCAGGCCGCTGTCTTTGTGGATCAGTTGCAGCTTGGCGTACATGGGGGCCTGGTAGGTCAGGTCCTTTTCGCGGCATTCTTCTGGGGTGTAGGGCGCGTCGCCCAGGCGGTATTCCAGATAGTCAAGCACCAGGCCGGTCGAGCGGCCCTTTTCGGTTTCGTCAATGGGAAAGACTTCGCGGAAAGCACTTTCCAGGCCGAAGTTGGTGCGCTCACTGGGAGCCTTGCCTTCTTGCAAAAAGGCCTGGAAGGACTGCACCTGCACTTCGGTCAGGTCGGGCAAGGGGATAACTTCGGCGATTTCACCGAAGCGTTGAATTTCTGGGCGTGACTGCATGTCCACCTCGTGGGATTGGGGGCGTAGAAATGATGGCGGGAATCAAGCGGGAGCGGGGACAAAGGGCGCAGGCCTGGGCGGCTCACCCAACGCAGCGGGGGCCAACTTCCCGTAGGAGAGTCTGGCCCGCGAGTTCCGCCCAGGCAGCGGCCGAAGTGGCCTGACCCAAGACGAAAAAAGCCGCTTTGCTTAAGGGTGTCGGGTTCACGGGGAACGCGGCAGGGCAAGGGCGGCAGCTGGTAAGGGTGGGCAAGGTCTGGTCCTTTTCTTCTGGGCTTGAGAAAGGAGGCTCCATTCCAACCCATCATGGTTGGCTAAACTTGAGTATAGGCTCTGGGCCGCGGGGAATGCAAGCTTGAAGGGCGGCAGAGAGCGGCGGTCAGTGAAGTCTCTCTGCCGCCCATGTCAGCTCGCTGCCGGTCCTCAGGTCAGCGAGCGGTGGTCCACCATGATGCAGCGGTCCTGCACCACGTCAATACCTACGCCAGTCAGGGCGGCAGCGGTCTGTGGGTCGCGGATGCCCTGCTGCATCCAGACCAGGCGCGGCCGGGGGGTAAGCGCCAGCAGGTCGCTTAAGTGTTCATGCACTTTGTCCGAGCGGCGAAAGATCACTGCGATGTCTACTGGCACTTGGATGTCGCTCAGCTGGGCGGCGGCCGGGCAACCGAAAAATTCCTCCCCCGACTCGGCCAGCGCCGGGTTCACTGGAATGACGCGGAAGCCGCGCCGGTACAGGTATTCCGGGACGTAGTGGGCGGCGCGGCTGGGGTCGCGGTGAAAACCAATCACGGCGACCGTAGCGCCTTCGGAGCGCAGGTGCGCGGCCAGGTCCTGAGGGGCACTGAGCAGGGTCATAGGGGCCTCCGGAGACAAAGAAGGGCGAAGTTCATGGCAATTCAGCATAGGCCTGACGGGCGGCCTCCAGCGTGAGATTCAGCTCGCCGTCTCCGTGGGCAGCGCTCACGAACACACTTTCAAACTGACTGGGTGCCCAGTACACGCCCTGGCGCAGCATGGCGCGGAACCAGCCGGCAAAGGCGGCCGTGTCGCTGCGGGCAGCCTGCTGGTAGGTCTGCACACTGCCGTGTGGGGCATCCTGATGAAACGCCGTCAGCATGGACCCGATCTGGTTGACCGACAGCGGCACTCCAGCCTCCTGGGCGGCGGCTTTTAGGCCCTCCGCCAGGGCGGTGGTGTAGCGCTCCAGCTGCCCGTAGACCTGCGGGTTGGCCTGTAGGGCGCTCAGGGTAGCCAGGCCGGCGGCCATCGCCAGTGGGTTGCCGCTGAGCGTGCCCGCCTGATACACCGGGCCACTGGGCGAGACATTTTCCATCACCTCGGCGCGGCCCCCGTAGGCGCCTACCGGCAGCCCCCCGCCGATGATCTTGCCCCAGGTGATCAGGTCTGGCTGGATGCCCAGGCGGCCACAGGCGCCCTGCAACGAAAGGCGAAAGCCGGTCATGACCTCGTCGGCAATCAGCAGGGCGCCGTGGTCACGCACCCGGTGCAGGGCGGCCAGGAATTCAGGCGTAGGAATCAGCACGCCCGCGTTGCCCACCACCGGCTCGAAAATCACCGCTGCGATTTCGTGCCCGCGCTCCTGCATTAGTCTGTCCAGGGCGGCTGCGTCGTTGTACTCGCTGACCAGGGTGAGAGCGGCGTATTCCCGTGGCACGCCCGCGCTGCTGGGAGCGGCCTCGCCCAGTGTGTTTTCTCCCAAGGCGCCGGTGGCCGCCGTCATCAGGCCGCTGCCGGCTTCTACCAGCAGACCGTCGGCGTGACCGTGGTAGTTGCCCCGGAACTTGAGGATGTGGCTGCGGCCGGTCACGCCACGCGCCAGCCGCAGGGCGCTCATGGTGGCCTCGGTACCGGAGTTCACGAACCGCACCCGCTCCACGCCCTGGTCACGGGTCAGCTCCACCACTTTTTCGGCCAGCAGCACCTCGCGCTCGTTGGGGGCGCCAAATGACGTGCCGCTTTGGAGGGCCTGCGCCACCGCTTCACGTACGGACGGGTGGTTGTGGCCCAAAATCATCGGCCCCCACGACCCGATGTAGTCCAGCAGGCGCTGGCCGTCGGCGTTGGTCAGGTAGGCCCCGTCCGCGCTGGCGATGAAATGCGGGTGGCCGCCCACGCTGCCAAAGGCCCGCACTGGGCTGTTGACCCCGCCGGGCGTAACCTGGCGGGCGCGTTCAAAGAGACGTTCGGAGACGGCCAAGCGCTCGGAAGCGGGCCGCGAATCGGGAAAAGAGTCGGGTGTCGTCATGGCCGGCAGTCTAGAGCAGCGGGCTGGAGGTTCCCAGGTACGAAATGGCCCGCAGAGGCAGGAGCCAGGTAAAGGCTATGGCCTGAGCCGCAGAACGGAAAAAACCCCGCACGGGGCGGGGTCTTGGGTAGAGACGGGGTGTGGAGGCTTAGAACTTGCGCTCGTTGGCTTTGTCGGTGCCCGCTGCGCCCGTGCTGCTGGCGTTGTCCGTCTGACCAGCCCGGTCCTGGCTGGCAGCGGTGCCCGTGGTGTAGGGCCAGGCGGCGGACTGGGTGCCCTTGGCGTCGCGGCCGTCCTGTGCTTTTGCGTCGGCCTTCACGTCCTGGGCCTTGGCCTGCACGTCTTGCTTGATCTCGGCCGCCTTGTCCTGGGCGGCGTTCTTGGCGTCTTCGGCTTTGTCCTTCAGCTCAGCGCCGGCCCGCTGGGCGTCCTGCTTGACGTCTTCAGCTTTGTCCTGAGCGGCGTCTTTGACTTCCTCGGCCTTGTCTTTCAGCTGCTCGCTGGCCTGCTGGGCGGTGTCCTTGGCATCCTTGACGGCGTCCTGGGCCTTGTCTTTGGCCTGGTCCACGGCGTCGGCGGCCTTGTCCTGCACCTTGGCAGCAGTTTCCTGAACATCGGCCTTCAGTTGCTGGCCGGCGCGCTCCACATCGCCCTGGTTGGCGCGGGCGGTGTCGGCCACTTCCTTGGCAGCGTCCGCGGCGGTGTCCTTCACTTCAGACACTTGAGCGGCGATGGTGCTGCCGGCTTCCTGCGCGGCCTGCTTGGTCTGTTCCCAGCCCTTAGACACACTGCTGCCCAGGTCTTCCACGGTGTCTTTCAGGCCCAGTTCGGAGAGCTTGGCGTCAATGGCGCGGCGGTTTTGCTCGCGGGTCAGCAGGTAAATACCGGCGCCCAGCACCACGCCGAAGGCCAGCAGGCTACCGAAAGAGGAGCCAGAAGAATCACGGTTGCGGCGGTTGTCATATCGTCCCATACCCTCAATCTAGGGCACCCGTCTCATGAGGATGTGAGTGTGAGATATGCACGGATTCAAAGTCTGCCGGCAGCCGCCTCCCTGGCTCAGAGATGATCGCTCAGCCGCAGCAACCGCAGCAGCTCGGGGGCAAAAATCCATTCTTCTGCTTCGCTCTGCTCGCCTGCGGACACTTCCAGCAGCACGTAGCCACGGTCACGGTAAAAAGCTTTGATCTCCTTCCAGGCCTGCGCCTCGTCGCTGGCTCCTTCCAGTTCCAGGTCCTGATAGGTGTCCCACAGTTCGCCGTCTACCTCGGCGCTGTGTAGGGCCTCGGCGTAGGCGCTCAGCGTGTAGGCATCGACCGGGCTGGCGCTGCGGGGCCGCTCGGCGGGGGGCAGGGCAGCGGGGCCGCTGGAGAGCTCGCACAGCGAGTCGAGCCACGCCTGCCACTGGGCTGGGGTCAGGATCAGGTGCAGGGGGTCGGCGCCGGGCGCTGAATCCGTCATGGAATCTGGGGAAGTCATGGGACGCAGCATAACTTCTGAGCAGCCGCGCGGAGTTGGA
>JAUNHF010000116.1 GCA_030524065.1 Deinococcus sp. | reverse complement strand
GGCGTGGTGCAGGCGCATGGCTTAGCGCAGTTCGGCGGGCAGGCTGCCGCCCAGGGCCACCCAGGCGCTCAGCAGGTCGCCCGGCGGGGGGGCCGACAGGTGCAGCGCTGCCCGCGTGACCGGGTGTGGCACGGTCAGCTGCCAGGCGTGCAGGGCCTGTCTGGGCATGGCTTCGCTGGCACGGCCATATACCGCGTCGCCCAGAATTGGGCTGCCCAGATGTGCCAGGTGTACCCGAATCTGGTGGGTGCGCCCGGTGCGCGGTTCGCAGCGGACCAGCGCCAGCGTGCGCCCGTGCCCGTCCGGGTGCGCGGCCAGCGGAACAAAGCGGGTCTGCGCCTCGCGGGGATGTGCGCCGCCCACGGTCATTTTCTGGCGCTGCACCGGATGGCGGCCTACGGGCGCATCCACTGTTGTCGGCTCCTGCGCTTTCCAGAGGCCGGCGGCCACCGCCAGATACACCTTCTGCGTCTCGCGGGCCTTGAAGCTGTGGCTTAGCGCGGCGTGGGCCTGCACCGTCTTGGCGACCACGATCACGCCGCTGGTGTCCTTGTCCAGCCGGTGAACGATGCCGGGGCGGTAGCCTGCCGCGCTGTCATGCCCTTCTTGCTGGGGCAGGCTCAGGCGGCCCAGCAGCGCGTTGACCAGCGTGCCGCTCGCCACGCCGGGCGCCGGGTGCGTGACCATGCCGGGCGGCTTGTTTACGGCAATCAGGTGCTCGTCTTCAAACAGGATTTCCAAGGGAATATCTTCCGCCTTTACGCTCAGCTCAGCAGGCGGGGGCGGTGAGATGCTGAGCATTTCGCCCCCGCGCAGCCGGTGGCCCGCTTTGGTCACGGCGCGGCCCTCTACCTGCACCCGGCCGGCGGCAATCCAGCCGGCCACCTGCGAGCGGCTCTGGCCGGTCAGCTCGGCGGCGGCGGCGTCCAGGCGGCCAGCGGGGGCGGCGTGATGTTGTGCAGTGGTGTCGTTCAAGGTGGGACCTCAGGAGAAAGCAGCCGGCGTGGGCGGGGAGAAAGCTAGCCTTTAAGCGCCGGAATTCGCAGTCCGCCGCGCCCGTCCCAGCCCTTAAAAGCGTAAAAGCGGCCTGGCTCGCCCGTCCGCAGGTAGTCCAGCAGCGGCTCGCGCATCGGCGGCGAATCTAGGCGCTCGCTGGCGTCTTCGGGGGTGCAAAAGCGGGCTTCGGTGATAAAGCCGTCGGGGTCGCTGGGGTTCAGCAGGCCTTCCCAGGTGGCCTCGAAGGCCACGGCGATGGCCCGCTCGCCCCGGCGCTCGTCCTCGATGTGGACGGTGTACACCATGTGCTGAATGCCGGTCAGCTTGAGCCCGGTCTCTTCCCAGATTTCGCGGTACAGCGCCTCAAGCAGCGTCTCGCCGGCTTCTACCATGCCGCCGGGCAGGGTATAGCGCACCCGGCCCTGGCCCTGCCAGTCATTGCCGACCAGCAGCACCCGGCCGAAGCGGTCACGCAGGATACCGGCGGCCACCAGCAGGTCACGCCGAGGCACGCTGGGCGCTCCCGTCTGCCCTAGCGCCCGTGTCCGCGTCGGCCAGGTCCAGCAGTTGCCGTTCGCGCTCGCTGCGGGCCAGGGCGCCCACCAGTTCTTCCAGCCGGCCACCAATCACCGTTTCCAGCGGAAAATTCTTGATTTCGCCTTCCAGCCGGTGGTCGGTCACGCGGTTCTGGGGATAGTTGTAGGTCCGGACCTTTTCGCTGCGGTCCCCGCTGCCGATCTGACTGGAGCGGGCCTCGCGCTCGCTGGCCTGCTGCCGCTCACGCTCACGCTCGGCCAGGCGCGACGCCAGAACCATCAGGGCCTTTTCGCGGTTCTTAATCTGACTGCGGCCGTCCTGACACACCACCATGATTTCGTCGGGCGTGCCGGCCCGGTAGGTGGCCCGCACGGCGCTGTCGGTGGTGTTCACGCTTTGGCCGCCCGCGCCCTGCGAGCGGAACACATCTATGCGCACTTCGCTCAGGTCCAGCTGCACTTCGCTTTGCTCGACCTGCGGCAGCACCGCCACGGTCACCGTGCTGGTGTGAATGCGGCCCTGTGATTCGGTGGCCGGCACGCGCTGCACCCGGTGAACGCCACTTTCCCACTTGAAGGCGCGGTAGGCGAACTCGCCGGCCACTTCGGCCACCACCTTGCTGAAGCCGCCCAGGTCGCTTTCGCCGGCGTCCAGCACTTCCAGCCGCAGCCCGGCCGCTTCGGCGTAGCGCCCGTACATCCGCAGCAGGTCGGCGGCGAACAGCGCCGCTTCGGCCCCGCCCGCCCCGGCCCGCAGCTCCAGAATCACGTCGCGGGAGTCGTTGGGGTCGGGGGGCAGCAGCAGAATTTCCAGCTCGCTTTCCAGTTCGCGCAGCCGCGCGCCGATGCGTTCCAGCTCGGCCTGCGCCATCTCCCGGAAATCAGGTTCGGTCAGCAGTTCGCGGCTGCCGGCCTGTTCTTCCAGCAGGCCTTCATATTCGCGGTACAGCGTGACCAGCGGTGAAAGCTCGCGGTGGCGGCGGGTCAGCCGGGTGTATTCGCGGCCTCCTTCCGCCAGCACGGCGGGGTCGCCCAGAGCGCGCTCCACCATCCCGAATTCGCTGACCAGTTCAGACAGGCGTGGGCTCAGCATCCTGGCCCCCAGCCGTCCGGCTCACGCTCGGGGCCAGGGCCGGCGCCGGAAAATTGTTGAGAGAAGTACACAGCTTGCATGAGAGACAGTGTACCGGCTGGGCTGATGAGGAACCGGGAAAGCCTGAAGCGTGACCACCGTGCGGGCATTCTCTTGCTTTTCTGTAAGTCTTACCGTACGGTAGGTCAGGAGAGGCAGCGGCCCGGAAGTGTGCCTTGCGCTCCGCCGGGCCCCGTGCCCTGGGGAAGACCGGCCATGACCCTCACTGACCCACAGACAAGACCTACAGACAAGGAGAAGCTATATGGACGAATTCATCATTCCACCGGCGCTGCACCAGGCGGTAGGAGGCGTCACCCTGCTCGCTGCCCTGGCCGCAGCGGCGCTGACCCTGCTGGGGGCCCGCCGGGGCCAAGTCACCCCGGCAGCGGCGGCCTCCATGATCGCCCTGCAAGTGGCGCTGCTGATGCAGGCGCTGATCGGCATCAAGCTGCTGGACCAGGGCATGGGGGTGCTGCAAAAGTACGTGCATTACCTCGGTGGCGTGGGCGCAGTGGGCTTACTGATGCTGTTTTACTGGCTGCCGTACCGCTCGGAAGCGGCCCGCGCCCGCTCCGCTGCCGGCCTGACCGCCGCTTCGCTGGCGTTTACAGCCATGACCTTTTTTATTGGCAACTATTACGTCAACAGCTTGCAGGGCTAGGGTTGCAGGCCGGGGCACAGGCCGCTAAAGTGCAGCTTGTGCGGGCCTGACGGCCTCCCCTGAGTGCTCTGGGACGCCGTCAAATCATGGCCCTGATTTCTAGAGGTGACGTATGGACCACATCAACATCCACACTTTTGTCCGCGCCACCCAGCCTGACAGCCTGCGCTAATCGGCCTGTCAGACGAACAAAGAGGGTGGCAAATCACGCCGCCCTTTTTTTCGTTTGTCTGGAGGCAGACTGTATGTCCACCCAATTTCTTGCCGCTGTCATCACCCCTGCAACCGTCACGCCCGCGCAGCGCCTGAGCGCAGGCCAGCTGATCAGCGAGCGCTACCGCCGCAGCTGGCCCGACGAGCCGCCGCTCACGCCCGCTGCCGAAGCCGAGAACCTGTTCGCAGGGCCGCAGAGCGAGTGGCGCGTGAACTGGGCCGTATTTGATAATGCCAGATTTGATGGTGCTGGCGGCGAAACTGCCCTGGCCTGGGCACAGCTGACTGGCAGCCACATACACAACACCCACTGGGCCGCGCTCTACTTGCTCACCCACCCCAGTGCCGAGGACGCCGGGCACGGCCCAGCGCTGCGGGCGGCCCTCTGGCAAGCGGCCAGGGCTGAAGCGCAGACGCGGGGCGTCCGCGTCATCGGGTCGTGGGGCGTAGACCGCTATCCGGGCCAGTTGCAGTTTCTGCGCGAAGCTGGCTTTCACCAGACCTTGAGCAACGCTGCGGTGCGCCTGGACATGCGGGCTGTGCCGGGCACGCTGCTGGAGGCCTGGACCGCCCGCCCTGCCCCTGCTTCTGGCGCAGACCCGCACCGACTACACCGCTGGACCCGTGTGCCGGACGAGTACCTGGGGCGAATGGCCGACCTGCAAGCGGTCATCAATGACATGCCCAGGGGCGACTCGGAGCTGGGCGAGCTGGTCTACACGCCGCAGCACATCCGCGAGCGCGAGGCGCAGGCCGCGCTGGACGGCGAAACCCGCTTCCTGGTGGCGGCAGAGGACACCCGCAGCGGCGAACTGGTCGCCTACACCGAGACCTACTGGGGGCCAGACCGCGCCGCGCTGGTGTATCAGGGAGCCACCGCTGTGCGCCGGGGCAGCCGGGGCCAGGGCCTGGGCCGCTGGGTCAAGGCCGACATGCTGCGCTGGGTGCAGACGGCGGCTCCGGGCGCTGAGTACATCAGAACCAACGTGGCCGAGGAAAATGACGCCATGAACGCCATGAACGCCGCGCTGGGATTTCGGCCCTACGCAGTGACGTCCGAGTGGGAGGTGCGGCTCAGCTAAGTTCATCTCAGGTAAAGTCCGCCTCAGCTCAGGCGTGTGCCCGGTGCCGTGGCCGCATACTAAAGCCATGACAAGCTCATTTCCGGAAGGGTTTTTGTGGGGCGGGGCGGTGGCGGCCAATCAGGTCGAAGGAGCCTGGAACGTAGGCGGCAAAGGCCCCAGCACTGCTGATGTCGCCACCGCTGGCAGCCGCGAGGTACCCCGCGAGTACACCGACGGGGTGCAGCCGGGGCACTTTTATCCTTCGCATGAAGCGGTGGACTTTTACCACCGCTACCGCGAGGACATCGCCCTGTTTGCCGAGATGGGGTTCCGCGCCTTCCGCACCTCGGTCAACTGGAGCCGCATTTTCCCTAATGGGGACGAAGCGGAGCCGAACGCTGCGGGGCTGGACTTCTATGACCGCCTTGTGGACGAACTGCTGGCGCATGACATCCGCCCGGTGCTCACCCTGTCGCACTATGAGGTGCCTTACGGCCTGGTGGAGCGGTATGGTGCGTGGCGGGACCGGCGAATGGTGGACTTCTTTGCGCGCTATAGCGAAAGCGTACTGGCCCGGCTGGGTGACCGCGTGGGCCACTGGCTGACCTTCAACGAGATCAATGCGATTACCCTGTTTCCGTTTGTGCCAGCGGGCCTGCGCTTTGCGGAGGGCGAGAACCGGGACGCCGTGATTTATCAAGCGGCTCACCATCAGCTGCTGGCTTCGGCGCGGGCGGTGGAGCTGGCGCGGCAGTATTCGCCAGGGTCGCAGGTGGGCATGATGATGCTGTATCCCACCACCTATGCCCAGACCTGCCACCCGCAGGACGCGCTGGAACGGGTGCAGATGATGCGCCCCCACTGGCTGTTTCCAGAAGTGCAGGTGCATGGCCGCTATCCCAGCGCACGGCAACATTGCGGGCGGCTTCCGTAATCCGTACCTGGCCGAGTCCGATTGGGGTTGGCAGATTGACCCGCTGGGGCTGAGGCTGGCGCTCAACGAACTGAATGACCGCTACCACAAGCCCATCTTCGTGGTGGAAAACGGGCTGGGGGCCTACGATGAACTGACCGCCGACGGGCGCGTCCATGACCCTTACCGCAGCGAGTACCTGGCCGCCCACCTGCGCCAGATTCACGCCGCCATGACCGAGGACGGTGTAGAGGTGATGGGTTTTACGCCCTGGGGCTGCCTGGACTGCGTCAGCATGTCCACTGGACAGATGAGCAAGCGCTACGGCCTGATTTATGTGGACCGTGACGACGCCGGGCAGGGCAGCCTGCGCCGTATCCGCAAGGATTCCTTCGAGTGGTACCGCGAGGTCATCGCCACTGGCGGGGCAAGCGTGCTGAAGGACTAAAGCAGGAAAGGTGGTGCTCTAGAGCACCACCTTTCTTCTCGCTCTACTTATGAAGTTGCCAAGTGCTGAGCTACCCTCAGCTGGCGGCCGCGGCCCCTACGCCCGGCCAGCCCCTGC
>JAUNHF010000115.1 GCA_030524065.1 Deinococcus sp. | reverse complement strand
GGCCGACGCGGCCCATCTGCACGGGCCCAGCCGCGATGAAATTCGCGCTATTGCACTGGCACTGGCGCGCGAGAAGGGCACTGTTTGCAACGCCGACCTGCGGGGAGCCTGTGGCCTGACCCAGCCGCAGGCCTGGCGGGTGCTGCGCGGCCTGGTGGAGAGCGGCCACCTGGAGCGCACGGGCGCAGGGCGCAGCTCCGCTTACCGCCTACCGGAGCGCGGAGAGTAGAGCGAGCAGGCGAAGCAGGCCGAGCAGCGGTGTTCCTGCGCGGTTCCTGTCTACCAAAGCTGACAGGATGTTAATCTATCGCCATGACTCATCAACCGGGGCAAGGTCCCGTTCAAATCACCGCCGAAGAAATTCAGGCCCGCATTCAGGAACTGGCCCGCAAGATCGAAGCCGATCACGCGGGCCGCGTGCCGCACCTGATCTGCGTGCTTAACGGCGCATTTCCCTTTTTTGCCGATCTGGTCCGCGCCATCCAGATGCCGGTCACGGTGGACTTTTTGCAGGCCAGCTCGTACGGCAACGCCCAGGAATCCACCGGCGAAGTCAAGCTGGTCAAGGACCTACAGTTCCCGATCAAGGACCGCGACGTGATCGTGGTAGAAGACATCGTGGACACGGGGCTGACCCTCAAATACCTGATGAACTACCTTGATGGGCGCCACCCCTCGTCGCTGCGCATCGCCTCGCTGCTGTCCAAACCGTCGCGCCGCAAGGCCGAAATCACCATCGACTACCTGGGCTTTACCATTCCCAACGCCTACGTGTATGGCTTTGGCCTGGACCGCGCCCAGCTGGACCGCAACCTGCCTTTTATCACCTCAGAAGAACCGGCCGGCGACGAGTAAGCCGAGTAGTCACTGGGCACTGCGCTCCCTGTGCCCTTACACCGCGCAGCACGTCTCACCTTGACTTGCGTAGCCGCAAAGCAGCCCCGCCACTCTGCGTAGGCGGGACAGCCTCAGGTTACAGGGCCAGCTGGGCCACGGCCCCTGCGGATTGGCAGCAGGCCGTCCAGGTGGGCATCGTCGTTGAAGCCCAGCAGGGTGCCGTGATCCGCGCCCAGCAGCACGCGGGTCACCGAGGCGTTGGCGACCGATAGCCGCGACCAGACCCGCTGACCGGTGTCCTCACCCAGTGCCATCCCCACCGCCACCCGCACCAAGCCGCCGTGGGTCACGACCAGCACCCGCTCGCCAGCGTGCTTCTCGCGCAGGGCATCGAACACCCGGCGGCTGCGCACAAACAGGTCGCGCATGCTCTCGCCGCCGGGACGGCAGGTGTGCCAGGGGTCCCGGTGTAGGGCGGCCAGGTACTCGGGAAAACGCTGCGCGATTTCTTCAGAGGTCAGTCCCGCCAGCTCGCCCACGCCAATTTCACGCAGTTCCGGTTCCAGCTGCACGGCCGGTGAGCCGTCCAGCGCCGCCGCCAGGCCCTCGGCGGTCAGCCGGGCCCGCTCCAGATCGCTGGAATACACTGCCGCAAAGTGCCGGCCTGCCAGGCGCCCAGCCAGCGCCGCCACTTGCTGCTCGCCCAGCGGGCTCAGCGGCACGTCGGTCTGGCCCTGATAACGGCCCGAAGCGTTCCAGCTGCTTTCTGCGTGGCGCACCACCCAGAACTCAGCTGCCGTGTCCCCCGACGGAAGCTGAAAGCCAAACGGCGCACGCGCAGCGGCGGGCAGCTTATTCTCCAAGGGTCACGCCCTGTCCCTTCACCATTTCTCCAATGACCCAGGGCTGCTCGCCGGCCGCGCTCAGCGCCGCCAGCGCCTCTTCGCGCTGCGTTGCCGGCACGATAAACAGGAAGCCCACGCCCATGTTCAGCGCCCGGAATGCTTCGCGGCGCTCCACCCTTGAGCGCTCCACAATCAGTTCAAAGACGGGCGGCACCGTCCAGCTGCTCAGGTCCACCTGCATCCCGGTGCCCTGCGGAAACACGCGGGGCGGGTTGTCCACCAGGCCGCCGCCCGTGATGTGGCCCATGCCGCGAATGTCCACACCCGCTGCTTGCAACGCGTCAAACGCGCCCAGGTAGGCCCGGTGGGGCACGGTCAACAGGTCTTGCAGGCGCTCACCGTTCAGGTCGGCGCGGGCTTCGGTCCAGTCCAGGTCGTCCAGCGCCATGCGGGCCAGCGAGTAGCCGTTGGTGTGCAGACCACTGCTGGGCAGCGCAATCACCGCGTCCCCCACCTCAATGCGCTGCCCGTCAATCAGCCGGGGCCGGTCCACTGCGCCCACAATGGTGCCCACGATGTCCAGCTCGCCTTCCACGTAGACGCCGGGCATCTCAGCCGTCTCTCCGCCCAGCAGGGCCACCCCGAGCGCTTCACAGGCCTGGGCCGCACCGGTCACGACCTCGGCCACCCGCTCGGGCAAGAGGCGGCCCATTGCCACGTAGTCCAGAAAAATCAGCGGGCGCGCCCCCTGCACCAGGATGTCGTTCACGCAGTGGTTGACGATGTCCTGGCCCAGGCCGCCGAAGCGCCCAGTCCGCACCGCCACCTTGGTCTTGGTGCCCACGCCATCGGTCGAGGCCACCAGCACGGGGTCCTGCATATCTTTCAGCCCACTCAGGCTGAACAGCCCCCCAAAGCCGCCGATGCCGCCCAGCACGGCGGGCGTGTGCGTGCGCGCCACCGCACCCTTCATCAGTTCCACGGCGCGGTGGCCGGCATCAATATCTACTCCGGCGCGGGCGTAAGCGCTTTTCTGCTCGTCTCTGGCATCCATTGGCCTACAGCATACAGGGATGAATAAAGCTGTTGGATACCCTTTCAGGTCAGCGGCAAGTGAAACCGCTGCACCTTGACCACCTGCCCGCCCCGCTCTACTTCCTCCAGACCGCCCGGCACGGCCTGAAATCCCACCTTTGCCAGCACCCGCGCCGATGCGGGGTTGTCCAGCGCGGCGACGGCTTCTACCTCCCGGAGACCTGCCGCACGGGCCAAAGCCAGAGCCTGCAAAGCGGCCTGCGTAGCGTAGCCGCGCCCACGCACCTCCTCGGCAAAGCGGTAGCCCAGGGCAGCCCGGCCATCCCGAATCTGCGTAAAGTTGACCCGGCCGACCAGCTTACCGGCGCTGTCGCGTACCAGATAGGGCCGCGTTTCGCCGCGCCTCAGTTCAGCCAGCAGGGCACGGTGACGCTGCGAGAATTCGGCAAAAAAAGCGTCACCCCGGTCACCGATGATGCGGGCGAAAAAGGCGCGGTTCTCCCGCTCAAAGGCGAGCAGGTCGGCTTCGTCGGCAGCAGCGAGGGGCTGAACGCTGAGGAACATGGGCGCAGTATGGCACTGCCCTGCATTTGGGACTTTTCCAGTCAGGGCAGTGCGTCGTAGTACACCTCCTGTGCGCTGACCGCGTAGCCCTGGGCCTGGAGGGCGGGCGCCTCGGCCCCCGCTGCCGTAATCTGAAGCACCGAGTCCTGCTCATGGTCTATCAGGACCGCTCCTTCCAGTGCTGCCGAGAGCTGCTCCCTGACTTTCTGAGGATGGGCGTCCAGATAGACCCGCAGTGGCTCAGGCCGCCGCGCCCGGAGTGCCCGCAGCAGCGGCCCCCACTGGTCCGGCCCAGTGGCATAAAAGCCCTGCACGTATCTGCCGTCCTATACACCCAACCCAGCCACAATCTCGCCAGCGCTGTCACGCATCACCAGAAATTCGCCCGCCAGGTCTTCCCGCTCGGCTGGACTAAAGGGACGCAGGATGGCCGCCGCCCGCCCGTCTGGGTCCACCACTCCATAAAAGCGTTGCTGCGCGGCAAAATAAGCCGGCAGTTCCTGCGCGGAAAGCTGAGTGATGGCGGTCATGTCTCAGGAGTGTAGACAGAGCCGCAGCAGTTCGCTTCTGCCAAATGGCGTACCCCTGGCGTAAAGGTGAACCGTCTCTGCCCCTTTTTCTGAACCCATTTCCCCGCCCGCATCTCCCCTATGCTGCCCGCATGACCGACCACAACCCCACACCTGAAGGCCACAACCGCCTAGGAGCCGAGTCCAGCCCTTACCTGCGCCAGCACGCGGACAACCCGGTCCACTGGTGGCCCTGGGGCGACGAAGCCTTTGCCGAAGCCCGGCGGCGCGGCGTGCCGGTGCTGCTGAGCATCGGCTACAGCACCTGCCACTGGTGCCATGTGATGGCGCACGAATCGTTCGAGGACGAGGTGACGGCCGCGCAGATGAACGGTGACTTTGTGAACATCAAAGTGGACCGCGAAGAAAGGCCCGACGTAGACGGCATCTACATGGCGGCCACCCAGGCGATGACCGGGCAGGGCGGCTGGCCGATGACCGTATTTCTGAACCATGACTGCCAGCCGTTTCACGCGGGCACCTACTACCCGCCGCACGAGGGGCTGGGCATGCCGTCGTTTCGCCGCGTAATGACCGCTGTGTCGGACGCCTGGCAGCACCGCCGCGCCGACCTGGACGCCAATGCACAGGCGCTGACCGAGCACATCCGGGCGCTGAGCGAACCGCGCCGCGCCGCGCAGGACTGGCCGGAAGGTCTGCTGGACCTGCCGCTGAACGTGCTGCCGCAGGTGTTTGACCGGGTTCATGGCGGTTTTGGCGGCGCACCCAAGTTTCCGGCCCCCACCACGCTGGATTTTCTGCTCAAGTCGGGCGATGAGCGCGGGCAGGCAATGGCGCTGCACACCCTGCGGCAGATGGGGCGCGGGGGCATTTACGACCAGCTGGGCGGCGGCTTTCACCGCTACTCGGTGGATGACCGCTGGCTGGTGCCGCACTTCGAGAAGATGCTGTACGACAATGCCCAGCTGACCCGCACGCTGCTGGCGGCCTATCAGGTGAGCGGCGAGGAGGAATTCGCCCGCCTCGCCCGCGAGACGCTGACTTATCTGGAGCGTGAGATGCGGCACCCCGCAGGTGGCTTCTACTCGGCGCAGGACGCCGACACCAAGGGCGTAGAAGGCCTGACCTTTACCTGGACCCCCGCCGAGCTGCGGGCGGTGCTGGGCGCAGAGGACGCCGCCTGGGTCGCAGACCACTACGGCGTGACCGAGGCGGGTAACTTTGAAGACCCGCACCGCCGCGACGCGGGCCGCCGCACCGTGCTGTCGCAGGTGGGGCCGCTGACCGAAGAGCAGCGCCAGCGCCTGCCTGAGCTGCGTGCCCGGTTGCTGGCCGCCCGTACGCAGCGCCCCCAGCCCCACCGTGACGACAAGGTGCTCACCTCGTGGAACGGCCTGGTCCTGGCCGCCCTGGCCGATGCCGGGCGCATTCTGGGCGAAGCGCACTGGCTGGACCTGGCCCGCGAGAATGCCGCCTGGGTCCGGGGCACCATGCGCCAACCGGACGGCACCCTCTGGCACAGCTGGCTGGACGGCCAGCCCCCCAAGGTGGAAGGCCTGTTGGAAGACCACGCCCTGTACGGGCTGGGATTGACCGCCCTGTATCAGGCGAGCGGCGAGCTGGAGTATCTGACATGGGCGCGGGAGCTGTGGGAGACCGTGCAGCGCGATTTCTGGGATGAAAGCGCTGGGCTGTTCCGCTCCAGCGGAGGCCGCGCCGAAGCCCTGCTGACCCGCCAGAGCAGCGCCTTTGACTCGGCCATCATCAGCGACAACGCCGCCGCCGCGCTGCTGGGGCTCTGGATGCACCGCTACTGGGGCGACGAAGCGGGCGAGCACTTGGCTCACCGCACCATATCCAGCCACCTGCGCGAGCTGGCGCAGGCGCCGCACGGCATGGGTGGGCTGTGGCAGGCGGCGGCCATGCTGCAAGCGCCACACGCTGAACTCGCCATCATCGGTACGCCGCAGGAGCGCGCTCCGCTGGAACGGGCCGCCGCCGGGTTCCTGCTGCCTTACGTGGCCCTGGCTCCAGCAGGTGCCCCACAGGGCCTGCCGGTGCTGGAAGGCCGCGAGGGCGGCGGCACCGCTTATCTGTGCGTGAACCGCGCCTGCCAGCTGCCGGTGCGGGAGGCCGGGGCGCTCCGGGAACAGCTGGCGGCCCTGGGCGGCTGATGGGTGGAGGGCCGGGATGGCCCTGCGGCTCCCTCCCTCAGCGCTTCCAGCGCGGCCCGTCCTTGGTGTCCTCGACGGTGATGCCCGCTTTGGTCAGGGTGTCACGCAGTTCGTCGGCCTCGGCGTACTGCT
>JAUNHF010000114.1 GCA_030524065.1 Deinococcus sp. | reverse complement strand
CCGAACAGGGAACCCCACGGGCTGGGAGAGACGGCCTGCACGACCTTGGTCTGCTGCGCATCGAGCCCTGAGGACTCGGCGAAGTGGGCGAAGGCCTCCGGGCGGCCCATCACGCCGTCGATGTAGCCCACCTGCTGCGCCCGCTCGGTGCCCAGCATGACGGCGCCGAGCTGATCGGTGAGGACGGCCGGGTCGATGTCACGGGCGGTGGCGACGTGGTTGACGAAGCTGCGGTACTCCTGGTCGATGAAGGTCTGCAGGTCGGCGCGCTCCTCGTCGGTGAGGGGGCGGAACGGGTTGCCGACGTCCTTGCCGCGGCCGGCGGTGATGTACTCCTGCGTGATGCCACCGGTGGTGGTCACGCCCCCGCCGAGCAGGCCGCCCAGCACACTGGTCAGCACCGAGGTGATGTCGCCGCCAGCTGGGGCCGCTGCGCCCGGCAGGCCCATGCCCACCTGACCCGGCACTCCACTGGGCAGACCTCCGGGCAGGCCGCCAGGAAAGCCGGCGGGCTGACCGCCCATCTCAGCGCCCTGCCGCTGACGGTTGAGGTAACTCAGCACCAGTGGCGCGGCAATGCTCAGGATCTGTAGGGCCAGTTGGGGATCAATCCCCGAGCGGCGGCCCAGTGCGTTGGCCGCTGCTTGCTGCTGCCCACCGAAGATGTGCCGCAGCGCCGCCTGACCGTCTTGCATGTCGGGCAACTGACCGGCGCGGGCGAACCCCTCAAGGTCCTGCTCGCCGTGCTGAGCCACCGCCTGCTCAATGGCGGCGGCCTGGCCCTGCTGGGCGTTGCGGGTCAGGGCACCCAGCAGCAGCGGCACGGCCGCCTGAAGGGCGTCCTGGGTCTGTTCGGGGCTGGCGCCAACGCGCTGGCTCACCTGCTGGGCCTGCATCTGACCGGCCAGGAGTTGCAAAAGTTCCATGCACCCGAGTATACGTGCCCGGCAGAGCCGAAGCGGTGCCCGGGAGTCAAGCGGGCACCGCTGGTTATCGCCGGTCAAGGCAGCCGACGGTCAGTCGAAGCGGAAGTCGCTCAGCTTGACGGTCGGCTGCAAGGTCTGCTTGCCGCGCTGCACCGTCAGCTGCACCGTGTCACCCACCCGCTTGCCGATCATGGCGGTGCGGATATCCTCCGAGCCCTCCACCTTTTTGCCGTCTACGGCGGTGATCACGTCGGCGTCGGCAGTGGGCATAACGCTGCCGTCATCGCGCCGGACCGCCTCGGCGGCCCGCAACCCCGCCGCCGCCGCCGGGCTACCGGGGAACACCCGCGTAATCAGCACGCCGGTTTCGGGCAGGCCAGCGTCCTGGCGCATCTCGGGGTTGGCGCTGCTTAGGTCCAGCATGGAAATGCCCATCACCGGCGTCTTGATCTCCTCGCCGCTTTGCAGCTGCGGCAACAGCTCCTTGACCGTGCTCACCGGAATGGCAAAGCCTACGCCCGCGCTCTGGCCGATGCCCCCGGTCAGAATCTGGGTGTTGACGCCCACCACCTGCCCGGCCGAGTTCAGCAGCGGGCCGCCGGAATTGCCCGGGTTGATGGCCGCGTCGGTCTGAATGACAGGTTGCAGCACGTCACCCACACCCACCGGGGCTTCACGCTCCAAGCTGGAAATGATGCCTTCGGACACGCTGAAGTCCAGACCGAAAGGGGCCCCCAGCGCAATGGCCTTAAGGCCCACCTCCAGCTGCTTGTCATCGCCCAGTGGCAGGGCGCGGATTTCATTTTTGGGCAGGTCCTCAGCGCGGATCAGGGCCAGGTCGTAGTCGGGGGCGGTGCCCACCACTTTGGCGGGGTAAGAGCGCGTGTCGTTGTGCAGCCGCACATTGATCTGGTCGGCGTCCTGCACCACATGGTAGTTGGTGAGGATATCGCCGCTGGCGTTCACGAAAAAGCCGCTGCCCAGGCCCTGGGCCTGCTGCGGTTCCAGCCGGCCCGGCCCCTGCCCGCCAAACAGCTGCTCAAGCATCTGCTGCTGCAAGTTGGGCTGCACGGTGCTGGTGGTTTCGATAAAGACCAGGCCGTCGGAACTGGACTTGACCACGCTGGCGGTGTTTTGCTCGGACTCGGTGCGGGCGGCGCTGTCGGCAGCGAATGCCGGAGCCGCAGCCGCAGTGGTCACCGTCTGGGCGCGGGCGGTTTCGGCCGTGGCCGCGCCCGAAGCGGGGTCTGCTGAGGGGTCCAGCTGCACCACTTGGGCCGGCTCGCCACGCAGTTCGGAAAACTGATAGCCCCCGTAGGCACCGGCCGCCAGCAGCGCCGTCATACCCAGGGCAGGAAGAACTCTATTCATGGTGCCATGCTGCTCGCGTGGCGTTACAACTCGGTTAAAGGCGGCGCCCAGACGTAATAAGCACCCGAGAGGCAAGCCGGGCACAGCACCCGCTCGCCCCGGCGCACCCAGCGTTCGTTGATGATTTCCTCGCCGCAGCTGCTGCACACCTCGCGCTGCCCGTGGCGGCTCAGCAGGCCGTCCAGGTCAAAGTGCAGCGTGACCTCACGCGCCGCCAGCAGCTCGGCGTCAGGCCAGGAGCGGTAAGCGTCCAGATACGCCTGGTAGCGTTTCTGTTCAGCAGGCCTGCCCGCACGCACCCGCTCACGCAGGTCGGTCTGCGGCCATACCCGTACGGCCCGGCCCGTGCGGGTGTCCACAAAGGTGGCTGCCACGCGGCCGTAGTCCATCAGGCGCAGCGTCCGCCGCCCCAGCCAGCACCCGCTGGCTGCCGAGAGGCCGTCGGCGTAGCAGCCGTCTGTCTCGGTCAGCACCAGCAGCCGCTTGTCGGTGCGGGGCAGGGGCAGGCCCAACAGGCGGCCAGCCAGCAGGGTCGAGCGCGCCCCCAACACCTGCCGGGGACACAGATGCCCGTGCAGGGCACTGCTCTGCTCCAGAGCGGCGGCCAAAGCAGCGGCCAGCGAGGCGGGGTCAGCGTCCGGCAGGGCCGGGTCAGAGGCCAGGGAGGGAGGGGAGCCGGAAACCGCCATAAACCCTAACCTAGCCCATTTGCCCCGCCGTAAGTGGGCCGCTGCCGCTGATGCAGAGGCGGCAGGACGGGGGATCAGACAACCGGCAGCTTTTGGGACGGCTTAGCCCCGGCGGAACACCCACTCCACGCCCTGATGGCGCAGGGTGAGGGTATCGCCGCTGAGGGTAAGGTCAGGCGTGGCGGTCAGGGCAGCGCTCAGGCGGGGCAGGGTTTCCAGCCCAGGGCAAAACATCATCGTGCTCAGCGGCGGCTGGGGCAGGCGTAGCCCGCCATCCACCCACTCGTAGGCGCCCCCGAAAGTATTGCAGCCGTCCGAGCCGCCCAGCGTGGGCTGGCCCTGGGCACCCTGCGTGAAGTTCAGGGTCACAGGGCGGTGAAAAGCATTCAGGTCCAGCGCCTGTCCGTCTCGGCGCAACTCGGCCAGGGTATAGCCGCCGCTCGGGCGCGTGGCCTCTGCCGGCTCCGGGTCAGCCGCCGCAGTGGGCGTCAGCTGCAACTCGCCGCGGTCCGAGCGCAGGGCCAGGGTCTTACCCTCACGGAACAGCTTGAATCCTCCTCCCAGCAGGGCCCTTACACGGTCTTCGGCGCTCATGTCGGCGCAGGCCATCACAGTGCCGCCCAGCCCGGCGAAGGTCCAACCGTTTTCTTCAGGCTGCCCGGCCCCGAACAGCCCATTGCAGCCGGCGGTTGCACTCAGGCGCAGGCTGCCGTCCGCCTGGGGCTCAAAGCTGAAGGTCACGGGCGCGGTCAGGGCCACGTCTTGCCCGTCCAGGCGCAGCTGGGTGCCCTGGTAGCTTGGGGCCCACTCGGCCGCAGCCTGCGGCGCCGCACGCTCCAGCACCAGCTCTCCGCCCGCCGAGCGCAGGGTGAGCCGGTCGCCCGAATGCTCGGCGCGCAGTGCTCCACGCAGCAGGGCAGTCAGCCCGGTTTCGGCGGTCATCAGCTCGGGATCACAGGCCATGCGGGTCGAGGTCACACCCGTAAAGAGCCACTCGTCTCGGCTCTCCACCTGCCCAGTGGCCCGCAGCCGGTTGCAGCCCAGTGTGCCTGAAAGCTCCAGCCCTGCGGCACCGCCCGCAACACTCAGGTCGAACGCCGCGCCGGGGCGCAGGGACAGTGGCCGGCCGCCCACCGTCAGGGAGCGGACCTGCCAGGCACCGGCAATGGCGGGATCAGCAGGCGTCTGGGCAGGCTGGGGCATGGGGGTCTCCAGGGGGAGTGGGGTTTGCGGCGGCGTGGGGACAAGGGAAGTGTTCAGATTCAGTGCCGGGCCGGTGCGGCGCAGCACCAGGTCGCCCCGCGCCCCCTGGAGGGTCAGCAGTTCGCCGTCCAGCGCAAAGCGGGTCACCCGGTTCAGGCGGCCCAGCACCTCCTCCTCTACGCGCATCGTCGCCGGGTCACAAGCCCGCCGCGTCACCGCCACGCCCGCAGTCAGCAGCACCGTCCCGCGCGCAGCGTAGCGGCCGATCAGGCGGTTGCAGCCGGCGTCGCCACTTAGGGCTGCGCGGCCGTCCAGCGTCAGGGTCGGCCTGGCACTGCTGGTATTCAGCACGCCACCGGGCCCCACCACAGTCCACTGCCCCGCCAGCGAAGCGGGAGCGCTCTGGGCGCCGGCCACGCCCTGACCCAGCAGCGCTGCCCCCAGCAGCGTCCATCCCAGCAGGCGGCCGCCCGGCAGCCCACGGGTCCTTGTCCTCAATTGGTTCATGGTTAGGGTTCTATCACCAGATGCTGACGGTAGGGTGACGGCCACGTGACAGGCCGCGTTCCTGAGCGGGAAGGTGCAGCGGCCCGCCGACCGGGACGAAAAGGCGCGGCCCAGACAAGCCACATCACCCCGCAGTGAGCCACAGCAAGATTAGAGTGGAATAGTAGCGAGGTGATCCCCTCCCCCGCTGCCCCTCCTGGCACCTCTGCTTCCTCCGTCACCCCCAGCTTCGCCGCGCTGGCCGCCCGGCTGTGGCCGCTGTATCTGTCGCAGGCGCTGGCGACCGGGGCCACCACCGTCAGCACCATTTTGGCCTCGCTGGTCATGTCGGACCTGGGCAGCGAGCACCTCAGTGGACTGCCCGCCACCCTGATCAGCGTGGCAGCGGCGCTGTCGGCCGCCTACTTCGGGGCACTGATGCTGCGCCGGGGCCGGCGGCTGGGACTGGCCAGTGCCTTTGGGCTGGGCACGCTGGGCGGGGTGCTGGGATTTCTGGGGGCCAGCTGGGGGATCACGCCGCTGTTTCTGGCCGGGGCCGCCACCCTGGGCGCGGCGCAGGGCGGATTCCAACAGGCCCGCTACGCCGCCGCCGAAAGCGTGCCAGGACCAGTGCGTGGGCTGGCGCTGGGCATCTTGATGCTGATGAGCGTGCTGGGGTCATGGGTCATGACCGGCTTTGGGGCGCAGATCACGGCGCTGGGAGAGTGGCTGGGCACCAGCGAAGAAGTCACCGGCTGGCTGGTAGGCGCGGGCCTGCTGGGACTGGCCGCAGGCCTGATCGCCCTGTGGCGGCCAGTGCGGGGGCCAGCCTCGGCCGCCGCGCAAGCGAGCGAGGCTGACCCAGTCCGGCCCTCGCTGGCCGCCGCGCTGGCCGTGCCGGGCGTTAAAAGCACCGCTGCCGCCTTCGCTGCTGCCCAGGCCATCATGATCACGCTGATGAGCCTGACGCCCCTGCGGGCCCACCACATGGGGCTGGAGCACGGGTCCATTGCACAGCTGATTTCGGGGCACGTGGCAGGCATGTTCGCCTTTGGCCTGCTGACCGGCCCCTTGATTGACCGCCTGGGCCTGCGCTTCGGCTTTGTGACGGGCGGGGCGCTGCTCTTGCTGGCCGCCGCCACATCGGTGTCGGGAACCCACGCCGGGCTGCTGCTCAGCATGTTCGTGCTGGGGCTGGGCTGGAACCTGATTTCGCTGACTTCTTCCAAAGTGCTGGCCCGCTTTCCGGCGGCGCAGGGCCCCAGCGACTCGCTGGCGTTCGCCGCCTCGGCGCTGGGCACGCTGCTGGGCGGCCTGCTGATGGCGCAGGCCGGCTTCCCCGCACTGGCGGCGGCGGCGGGCGCGCTGGCCCTGCTGCCCCTGTGGAGCGCGTGGCGTGTGCAGGCCACCAAGACCCACCAAGGCAACGTGACCATATAAAAAAAGCCGCCCCTCTCAGGGCGGCCACAGCACTTCTTACGACTTTGGCGGAACGGGAGGGATTCGAACCCTCGATAGAGTTGCCCCTATACACGCTTTCCAGGCGTGCTC
>JAUNHF010000113.1 GCA_030524065.1 Deinococcus sp. | reverse complement strand
GCCTGCTCGTCGCCAATCAGCACAATCAGGCCGTTTCTTGCAAAGGCTTCGGCGGCGCGGGCGTACTGCTTTTCCCAGTCCAAGCGCGGGCCTTGGCCCACCTGCACCCCATTCAGCGCGACTTCAGCGGCTTCAGGCGTGACCAGCCCACGAAAAGCGGTGCGCTGGCTGGCGTTGTACTCGGTGCATTCCTCGTACACGCGGCGGCGAATCAGTTCGCGCACGGTGACGGTTTCTTCCTCAAAGTTCAGCAACAGCGCGGGCGTAGGCACGGGGCGGGCGGTGGTTTCATCCAGCACTTGCACGGCGTAGGGCATAATTCTGGCCTCCTGATTATGTTTATAGCATATCAAGAGTGGTGAATCTAACTTTTCGCTTTGTCACTGGTCCACAAAAAACCCCCGCACACACGGCGGGGGTTCTGTTGGCAGAGGAGCTTACTGAGCGAACTTAACGCTGTAGTTGGTGCCGCTCTTCTCGATCAGCACGGTGGCGGTGCGGCCACTACGGCTGAAGGTGGAGTACATGCGGTTGCCATTGCGGCTGGTGCTGCGCAGCTGGAAGCCCTGGTTGCCCAAGTAGCTCACGTACTGGGCATGCACGTTCTCCAGGCTGGTGTTCAGGCGGAAAGTGGAGCGCCACACGGCCAGGTTAAAGTCGGGGCGGGGAGCGCTGGACACCGGAGTGGTGGGGGCCGGAGCCTGGGCGCCACGGGCCACGTTGTAAAAGGCGGTGTCGCTGACCCAGCTGGTCTGCTGGATGGGGTTGACCACGATGCTCAGCGCCTGGGCCAGGCCCTGCTGACCGCTTACATTCACGGTGGCGAAGGTGTTCTGGCTCTGGAAGTTGGCAATCTGGTTGACATTCAGCTTCTCGCGGCTGGCGAGGGCCAGCACCTTGTTCACGCCGTAGGGCGCAGCAATATCAAAGGTGAAGTTGTCCTGGGCGCTGGGGAACACGCGGGTTTCGCCGGCGCGCAGGTAGTTGCCGCCCGACTGAAGGTTGTTGGGCAAAATCAGGTCCACTTTGCCGCTGGGGTCCACGTTGAACAGGTACACGTAGGCATTCTCGTTGGTCTTGGTAAAGAGGCGGATTTTGTCGCCCACGTAGTAGTTGGGGGTGCGGCTGCCGCTGGTGTCGCGGTCGGTCCAGACCTGCACGCTCAGCGGGGTCTGCACCGGGTTCACGATGATGCTCTGGGCGCTGATCTGGGGAGCAGCGTCAGCGGCGGAGAAAACGGCGGCGCCGAGGGCGGCGGTCAGCACAGTCAAGGTTTTTTTCATGACCCAAGTGTGCACCCGCCGCGTGATGTGCAGCTGATGACCGCCGCCGGAAATATAGGGCGTTTTCTCACGTTTCATCAGCTTTGCTGCCGACGCTTGTGCTTGTCGGAGGCCGCGCCCTAGGACTTCGGCCCAAGATGATGGCTCAGGGCTGCGGCTTGCCGAACACCTGCACCCAGTAATGCACGTAGTCGCTGCCCGGCACCTGGACGTAGCTGAGGCCCGTCTGGGTGTAGTCGCCAGTCAAGGCAGCGCAGTGGCCGGGGCTGTTCAGCCAGCCTGCCACGGCCTCGGCGGGAGTGGGTTGGCCGGCGGCGATGTTCTCGGCGGTGCTGGCGTTCGGGTAGCCGGCCGCCTGAATGCGCTGCGCGGGTGTGCTGCCGTCCAGCCGGCTGGTGTGGTCCACGAACCCGGCGGTGGGCATTGCCAGGGTATGGGCCAACGCGGCCCGGTCCAGGGCGGGCACGCGGGTCAGTGGAGGGCGGGCCACGCCGTCGGTGCGGCCGGTGGCGCAGTTGTAGCGCCCGGTACGCAGCTGGTTTACGGCGCGCAGCACCTGCTCCTCGTAGGTGACCGAGGAGCGCAGTTCGCCGGCAGGAATCTGAAAGCGCAGCGAACGGTTCAGGGTGCCGCCGCCGCCCCCGATCTGCACCCCGGCGGTGTAGGTGCCGGCCCGCAGGCTGACCGCCTGCCCGCTGACCGGCTGGCCGTCCAGCGTAAAGCGAGGCTGGTAAGGCCCGTACACCACGCTGCCCACGTCGCTCAGGGTCACGGTGCCCCGGCCCAGCAGCACGACCAGCCCCGCTTTCTCGGCGCCCTGCGATTCTGCTTCGACCGTGATCTGGCTGCGGCCCACCTCGCGCCCGCCCCGGCTGAGGATGACCTGCGCCGCATACCGCCCTGGCCGGTAGTAGGTATGGCTGACCTGGGTGCCCTGCGCCCCGCTGCCGTCCCCGAACTCCCAGCGCACGGCCACGTCTGCCGGTACCTGCGCGCTGAAGTTCACCCGCAGCGGGGCCAGCCGCCGGCTGTCGGATTGGGCCGAGATATGGAACTCTCCGCCCTGTGTCTGGGCTTGTGCCTGTGCGTGTGCCTGGGCCGCAGCGGGTACGGCACTCAGGCCGAGCAGGGTCAGGAAGACAAGTGGGAGCCGGAAGCGCGGGCGCATGAGCGGCAGTGTAGGGCAGGGGCTGGCACAGCATTGTTGCAAGGGCAAAGGTTCTCTGGGCTGTCGCCGCGCAGCGCTGGGCCCTCACCCAACCTTTAGGGGGATGCGCCCACCCCCCCGCGCCCGCTAGATTCCAGGCGTGATCGAGTGGATGCAGAACCTGATGGATTCAATGGGCTACGTCGGCATTTTCCTGCTGATGGTCCTGGAGAATATCTTCCCGCCTATTCCCAGCGAACTGATTATGCCCGCCGCAGGTTTTGCTGCGTCGCCCCAGCGCGGCGACCTGAATATCTTCTTGGTGGTGCTGGTGGGCGCCCTAGGCAGTGTGATCGGCACCCTGCCGCTGTACTACGTCGGCAAGGTGTTTGGTCTGGAGCGCAGCAAGCAGTGGGCCGACCGCTACGGCAAGTGGCTGACTGTGAGTGGCGAAGACCTGCAAAAAGCCAGCGATTGGTTCGAGCGTCACGGCACGAGTGCGGTGCTGTTCGGGCGGATGGTGCCGGGCGTGCGTAGCCTGCTCAGCTTGCCGGCTGGTGTCAGCGAGATGGGGTTGCCCCAGTTCCTGATCTATTCGTTTATCGGTTCGGGGCTGTGGGCCGGGCTGCTGGCCGCCGCCGGCTACTTCCTGGGCGAAAACTACGATCAGGTGGAGCAATATGTGGGCCCGGCCTCCAAAATCATCCTGGGCCTGCTGGTCATCGGGTTTCTCTGGTGGGTGGTCAAGCGCCGGCGCGAGGGCAAAGGCAAGGGCGCCCAGAACTGATACACCGTGGGCATGAGGCGGGCGCAGTGAGGCCTTGTGCCCTCTTCGTGCCCGTGCGCGCCCCTGCTGCTGCTCTGGCTTCCCGGCTTAGCCCTGGGCAAACCTGCTCTAATAGGGGCACCCGACAACTCAGCTTTGTCCTGCCAGGAGGCCCCTATGTTTGACCAGTTTGCCGTGATGGACCTGCTCGCCCCCGAGGAGCGTCAGGCCCGCGCCAGTGCCCGCCAGTACGCCGAAAAAGCCCTGATGCCTCATATCGCTGAGTGGTGGGACGCTGGGGACTTGCCGGTGCGTGAAGTGATGCGCGGACTGGGCGCACAGGGCCTGCTGGGCCCCATGATTCCACCGGAATATGGTGGCAGCGGGGCCGGGTCCAACCTCTACGGCGCCCTGATGTACGAGCTGGACCGGGTAGACAGCGGGATTCGCAGCGCGGCCAGCGTGCAGGGCAGCCTGGTGATGTTTCCCATCCATGCCTACGGCAGCGATGAACAAAAGGCGGGGTACCTGCCGGGCCTCGCCAGCGGTGAGCTGATCGGGTGCTTTGGGCTGACCGAGGAAAGCGGCGGCTCTGACCCCGGCGCCATGCGGACCCGCGCCCGCCGTGACGGGGACGACTGGGTGCTGGACGGCACCAAAATGTGGATCACCAACTCGCCGGTGGCGGACCTGGCGGTGGTGTGGGCGCGGGTAGAGGAGGGCGGCGAGGACATGGTGCGCGGCTTTATCGTGCCGACCGACACGCCCGGCTACAGCGCGCCCACCATCCGGCGCAAGATGAGTATGCGCGCCAGTGTGACCGGCGAAATCGTGCTGGACGGCTGCCGGGTGCCCGCCAGCGCCATGCTGCCCGGCGTGCGCGGACTAAAGGGGCCGCTCTCATGCCTGACCGGCGCCCGCTTCGGCATCGGCTGGGGGGCGATGGGCGCCCTGGAGCTGATGCTGACCACGGCCCTGGACTACACTGGCAGCCGCGTGACGTTTGGGCAGCCCACCGCCAGCCGCCAACTGGTGCAGGACAAGCTGGTCAAGATGGCGACCGACCACTCGGCGGGGCTGCTGCTGGCCTGGCGCCTGGGCGTGCTCAAAGACGCCGGACAGATGGACTACGCGCAGGTCAGCACCGTCAAGCGCAACAACGTGCGCCGCGCCCTGGAAGGCGCCCGGCTGGCCCGCGAGCTGCTGGGCGGGAACGGCATCACCACCGAGTACCCGGTGATTCGCCACATGCTGAACCTGGAAACGGTGGACACCTACGAGGGCACCCACGACATTCACACCCTGATTGCCGGGCGCAGCCTGACCGGCCAGGGGGCAATGGGCTGAGCACGTATTTTTTCTGGTGGCTACAGCGGGCCGCTGCCCCTGAAACGCTTTGACCGGAAGGAAGGCCGGATTGATCCCGTATGCCTGACCTACTCGCATTCCTGGGCTGGGCAGTGCTTGGCTTTCCACTGAAGGTACTCGGTCATGTCGGCGGTGGGCAGAGGCGGGCTTTCCAGGTAGCCCTGAATTTGAATGGGGCCCCAGCTGCGTAGCACTTCCAGCTGCTCTGCCGTTTCGACCCCTTCTGCCACCACATGTAGCCCCGATTCGCGCCCGAAGGTGATCAGGGCGTTCATCAGCGGGCGCGTGGAGCGGCCCTGGGGAGCAGAGGCCACCTGCGCGGTCAGTGAGCGGTCAATCTTGATCATCTGCATGGGCAGCTGCGCCAGGCCCGCCAGGCTGGCGTAGCCGGTGCCCACATCGTCCAGCGCCACGCTGAGCCCAGCTTCCTGAAGTTCCTGAAAGGCCCGCAGCCTGCGGCTGTCCACGGCGGCGGCCTCGGTCAGCTCCAGCACCAGCGCGCTGGGGTCCAGGCCGCTTTCGTGCAGCAGGGCGGCAAACTGTTCGGGCAGGTCTGGCTGGGTCAGCTGCCGCGCCGAGACGTTCACGCTGACTTTCAGTTCGGGCCAGATCTGGCGCCACTCGCGCAGCTGGTGCAGCGCCGTGCGGGCCACCCACAGGCCCAGGTGCAAAATCAGGTCGCTGCGCTCTGCGATAGGAATAAACAGGCGCGGCGACACCTCGCCCCAGGGACTGCGCCAGCGCAGCAGGGCCTCGACCATCAGCGGGCAGCCGCTGCACGAATCCACCACCGGCTGATAGTGCAGCGAGAAGCCGCCAGTCTGTAGGGCGCTGTGCATGGCCTGTTCGAGGGTCAGCTGTTCCAGGGCTTCGGCGCCCAGGGCAGGCTGGTAGATGCGGTAGCGCCCACGCTCCTGCTTGGCTTCGTGCAGCGCCAGGTCAGCGTGCTTTTGCAGGGTGACTGCGTCGCCGCCGTGCTGGGGAAACAGCGCAATACCGATAGACGCGCTGATAAAGAGCGGCCGCCCGCCTACTTCGACAGGGGTAGACAGCTGCTCAAGTAGGCGCTGCGCGGTCTGCTTGGCCTGGGCGATGTCCTGCACCGAGCGCAGCAGCAAGGCGAACTCGTCGCCCCCCTGCCGCGCCACCACGTCGCCCGGCTGCACGGTGCGCAGCAGCCGCTGCGCCACTTCCTGCAGCAGTTGGTCGCCCACCGGATGGCCCAGGGTATCGTTGATCTGCTTGAAGTGGTCCAGGTCAATAAACAGCACGGCCGTCAGCTGCGGGGGGCTGGTCTGGCAGATGGCTTCCAGCTGCTGGTCCAGCGCCGGGCGATTGGGGAGCCCAGTCAGGGTGTCGTGGGCGGCGCGGTAGGCCAGCTCGGCCTGCGTGGCCTGCAAGGTGCGGTTAATGGCGGCCAGCTGGTCCCCCCGCCGCTGCTGCTCGGTGGCCTGAAATTCCAGCCGGTCAAGTTGCAGCTGCATGGCAAGCAGCCGTGTGCGCCCGTACAGCGCGGCTTCCAGCAGCTCTGTTTCCAGCTGGTGATGGCGGCGCAGCGCGCCCAGCGCACCGGGGGCGTCGCCCAGTTCTTCCAGGATGCGCGCCAGTTCGTGGTATCCGGTCAGCAGCTGCTGGGAGGCGGGCAGGCCTTCTGCCAGGCGCAGGGCCAGCT
>JAUNHF010000112.1:5226-6289 GCA_030524065.1 Deinococcus sp. | reverse complement strand
GCCGCAGCCAGCGCCCAGGGGCTGATGCGCCGCGAAGGCCGAGCATCTAGGTCACCCCGGCTCAGATGCTCCATCACCCGCTAGTAGCTGGCCTGCACGCTGGCGCGGTCACGGTGGCTCAGCGGCAGGTCAATATTGCGGTGAACCAGGTCGTTGCGCACCCGGTTCACTTTCATGATGTCGTGCACTATGTCGTCTGGCAGGGTACCGCGCAGCGAGCGGGCATACTCGCCCAGGCCCCGGCCCAGGGCGCCGCGGTCAGCCAGCCGCTTTTCCAGCTGCTGCGCCATGCGGATAATGTCGGCGTTGCGCTCGGCGTGGGTGGGCGGCTCGGCGCTCATTGCGACCAGTCTAGGTACATCGCACCGGGAAGAGGTTCCGGAAGAACACCGGAACCTCTTCCCGGTGCGATGTACTTTTTTCGACACTCGCTCCGCTCGGTTCATCTAAAGATGAACTTCGATGTACTTAAATGCACTCAGCGCCGCACCTCTGGGCGCAGGGCCAGCGTCAGCAGCGGGGCCAGCCCCATGACCAGACTGACTCCTTCCAACGTGAGCGAACCCCCCCGGCTCAGCTCGTCGGCCACGTAGCCGCCTATGACCGCACTCAGGCCCAGGAACCCGGCCCAGGCGGCGGCAAGCAGGCGCATACTCCGGCGCTGCCAGCCGGCCAGGGCCAGCAGGGCAAAGGCGGCGAACAGCCCACAGGCCAGCGGGAAGGGCAGCTGCATCAGCGAGAGCAGAGCTGCGCAGGCGGGCAAGAGTGCGGCCACCAGGATGAGGGCGGTGGGGGTGAAATAGGACATTGGGGGGCGCCTCCTCGGCTCAGGTTAGAGGCTGAACCTGACCGCCTGCTGAGCGCAGTTTCGCCCGGCGGCAACCTCCGGCTCTGCACGGCAACATTCGCTCCGCGCTCTGCACGCTATTCTGCCGGGCATGACGAACAGCAGCAAATCCAAAAAGCAGGGCGGGCGCTACAGCCGGGGCAAAGGCGCCACCGGCAGCCGCGCCCAGGGCCGGGGCGGCGTGACCCGCGACGCCCTGCCGCCCGCCCGCACCGA
>JAUNHF010000112.1:2718-5126 GCA_030524065.1 Deinococcus sp. | reverse complement strand
CCCCAAAAGCGCTTGCCGCAGCTGCGGCAGGTGCAGCTGGAAGCCCCACCCGAAACCGCCGTGTTCCGCGACCGCGACGGCCAGGGGCACACCTTCCCCGACTCCAAGCTGCGCCGCGCCGCCGTTCAGATTCTGAGCGAAAAGGGCAAGCATTGGCGCTACCGGGCGTTTCCCTTTCCCATCTTTACCGACCGGGGCCACGAGCAGACGCTGCACTTCGACTTTTATATCTACGACGCCGAGGACACGGTGATTCGCCTGATTCTGGTGGTGCCGCGTGAATCGCGCGAGGTCTGGGACAAGGTGGGCCGCTTTAAACGCCAGTACCCCATGTACGAGTACGAGCTGTGGACGCCCGAACGCCTCGCCGCCCTGCAAAGCGGCCGGGGCCGGGGCAGCCGCCTGGAGTTCTAGCTTTTCCCTGACCGCCGACCAACACCGGCCCTCAGGACAACCTCGGCCAAACTGTAAATGCCGTTTCACCCGGCTTCAGTAGGGCTTCGCTAGGGTAAAGCGTTTGTGCCGGCTCCAGCGCACCTCCAGTGCAAGGCTGCGAGGCCGGCACATCTCTGACTCAGCCGCCTGAGCTGTGCGCGGCCCTTTTCTCTCCGTACCCCGTGATCTGTACAGGAACTGCCCATCATGACTGAAACTGCTCTGACCCCCACTGCCCTGACCGCCGGCCAACCCCAACCCCTGGGAGCAACCCGCGAAGAGGGCGGCACCAATTTCGCCGTTTATGCCCCCGACGCTTCCCGCGTGGAGCTCTGCTTGCTGACCGAGGAAGGCGAGCGCTGCGTGGACCTGCCCGAACGCACCGGCAACGTGTGGCACGGCTTCCTCCCCGACGACCACGAGTGCAGCCGGGGCGTGGGCCAGGGCTACGGCTACCGCGTTCACGGCCACCACGACCCGGAGCGCGGCGTGTATGCCCAGCCGGAAGTGCGGCTACTGGACCCTTACGCCCGCGTGCTGAGTGGCCCCGAGGAACCCATCCGCAACGCCGAGGGCCAAGTCGCTTCCTTGCAGGCTCCCTGGGGCCTGGTGCTGGACGGCGCCGCGGAAGAAGTTGCCCTGGACGACAAGCCGCAGGTGCCCTGGAACCGCACGGTGATCTACGAAACCCATGTGCGCGGCCTGACCATGACCCACCCGGATGTGCCCGAGGAACTGCGCGGCACCTACGCCGGCCTGGCCTGCGAGCCGGTGGTCCGTTATCTCAGGGACTTAGGGATCACGGCGGTGGAGCTGCTGCCGGTCCACGCCCACGTGGACGATCCCTTTTTGCAAAACAAGGGCCTGCACAACTACTGGGGCTACTCCACCCTCAGCTACTTTGCGCCGGAGCCGCGTTACAGCGCTGCGGCCCGCGCCGGGCGCCCGCAGGATACGGAAACCGAGTTCCGCGAGATGGTCGCCAAGCTGCATGAGGCTGGCCTGGAAGTGATTCTGGACGTGGTGTACAACCACACCGCCGAGGGCGGCAAGGGCGGCCCGCTGCTCAGCTGGCGCGGCTTTGCCAACTCCACCTATTACTGGCTGAGCCAGGACGACCTGGGCGAATACTTCGACTTTACCGGCACCGGCAACTCTGTGCGCATGACCCACCGCCGCACCGTGCAGATGGTGCTGGACTCCATGCGCCACTGGGCCGCGCTGGGCGTAGACGGCTTCCGCTTTGACCTGGCAACCACCCTGGCACGCGGCGAGCTGGGCTTTGACAAGCACTCTAACTTCCTGGGTGCCGTGCAGGCCGACCCGGTCCTGAGCCGCCTGAAACTGATTGCCGAACCCTGGGACGTGGGGCTGGGCGGGTATCAGGTGGGCCACTTTCCGCCGCCCTGGGCCGAGTGGAACGACCAGTACCGCGACACCGTGCGCGGCTTCTGGAAAGGTGACGAGGGCCTGATGTCCGAGATGGGCTTCCGGCTGACCGGCAGCAGCGACATCTACAGCGCGAACCACCGTCACCCACAGGCGAGCGTCAACTTTATTACCGCGCACGACGGCTTCACGCTGCGCGACGTGGTGAGCTACAACGACAAGCACAACGAAGCCAACGGGGAAGACAACCGCGACGGCCACGGCAACAACCTCTCGTGGAACATGGGCGCCGAGGGCGAGACAGACGACGCCGAAGTGCTGCGCGAACGCCGCAAGCAGCAGCGCAACCTGCTGACCACCCTGCTGATTTCCCAGGGCATTCCCATGATTCTGGGCGGCGACGAACTGGGACGCACGCAGGGCGGCAACAACAACACCTACGCCCAGGACAATGCGATCAACTGGTACGACTGGGCCAACGTAGACGAAGACCTGCTGGCCTTTACCCGCCGGCTGATCGGGCTGCGTCAGAGCCACCCCTCGTTCCGGCGCGAGCGGTTCTTTTCGGGCCGGCGCGAGGAAGG
>JAUNHF010000112.1:0-2708 GCA_030524065.1 Deinococcus sp. | reverse complement strand
CCTGTGGCTGCGCTACGACGGCCAGGAGATGAACGACGCCGACTGGCAAAACCCGCAGACCAAGAGCGTGGGCCTGTTTCTGTACGGCGGCGAGGGTGAGGAAGAGGGCGAGGTGCGTGACCACCTGCTCGTATTGCTCAACGCCTCGCACGTGGACCTGCCGTTCAACCTGCCCAGCTTCCGCGAGCAGGGGCCGGAGGGAACCTGCGGGCGCTGGACCCTGCTGCTGAACACCGCCGACGACGCCGCGCAGGAAGTGGTGGAAGCCGACCAGGACACGCAGCTGACCGCCCGCAGCATCAAGATTTTCAGCTGCCCGGCGCAGTAGCAGTACAGGGAGAGGACATCTTCGGGCAGCCCTATTCAGTGCGCCGCGAAGATGTCCCACCTGACCACGAAGTGGGGGCAGCAAACGGCCCCCATCCGCAGGAGGCCACATGACCCACCCTCCCCTGCCCAGCTTGCACTTTCACCCGGACTACCGGGAGGCGGTGCGAACTGGGCGCAAAAAGACCACGGTACGCTGGGGCGAAAGCCTCGACGCCGGGCCTGCCTCGCTGCTGTTCGGAGACGACCCACACGGCTGGCCGGCGCAGATTACCCGCGTAGAAGCGCTCCCGCTGACCGACTTGACCGACGCCCATGCCCAGGCCGACGGCTTCCGTGACCGAGCCGAGCTACTGGCGCGGCTGCGCTTTCACTACCCTGAGCTGCCGCAGAACGCCGAAGTCAGCGTGGTTCACTTCCATTTGGTCTGATCTACGGTGCTGGCGGTGGGGCGATTTCGCTGGCCGCTGCGCCCGAAGCGTCCCGGCACTGCTTGGCCGTGCCGCCCGCCTGCAAGCACGCCGCCACCGCCGGGTTGTCCTGTAGGATGCGGCTCAGGCGCTGGCTCATCACCCCGACCCCCAGCAGCAACAGCACCAGTAGGCCCAGCAGGGCGGCGGCAAGGTTGGTTCCCCGGCGACTCATGGGTGACAGGTTAGCGCCGGGGCCCTAGCCTGGGAGCGTGTCCTCTCCTGTGACCATTCGCCCGCGCCGCCCGGAAGACCTGCCCGCACTTGAGCGCGTCTTGTGGGCGGTGCACTGCGCCAGCAGCTACCCCGCAGCGTGGCCGCCAGACCCAGCGGCATTTATCGCCCCGCCAGATGGAGACGCCTGGGTGGCGGAGCTGCACGGCGGCGTCATCGGCCAGGTGCTGCTGCGCCGGCCCCAGGACAGCCCCGAACGCAGCTGAGAAGCGCTGACCGGGCACCCGACCGGGTCATTGGCGCTGGTGTCGCGGCTGTTCGTGCACCCCGGCGCGGCGGGACGGGGTGCGGCGCAGGCCCTGCTGGACGCCGCCGTGCAGACCGCCCGGCAGCGTGGGCTGGTGCCGGCGCTGGACGTGTACGCCGAATCTCAGCGGGCCATCCGCCTGTATGAATACCTGGGCTGGCAGCGCACCGCCGGATACACCGGGCACTGGCTCTGGCGCGGTGAGTATCCCACCGTGTACGTGTACCTGGCCCCTGAGCCCGCCGCCCCTTAAGGCGCACACAACCAAACCTTGAGACAGGCTCCATATGCGGAAAAGTTGCCTGTTGCGGCCCCCGGCCGGGTGGCAGACTGACCCCATGAGCAACCAACAAGATGGCGTAGACCAGACCCAGAACTTCCCGGAAAAGGTGCCCGGACAGGTGCAGGAGCAGCAGCCCGGTATTGAAGAGCAGATGGACCCGCAGCCGGTGTACATCAAAGAAGGCTACAAAGGCTCGGACAAGCTCAGGGGCAAAGTGGCCCTGATTTCGGGCGGCGACTCGGGCATCGGGCGCGCCGTGGCGGTGCATTTCGCCCGTGAAGGCGCCGACGTTGCCCTGATTTACCTTGACGAGCACGCCGACGCCGACAAGACCGTGGCCCTGGTCGAGGCCGAAGGCCGCCGCGCCCTCAAGCTGCCCGGCGACGTGCGCGACGCCGCATTTTGTCAGCAGGCGGTGGAAAGGACCGTAAAGGAACTGGGCGGCCTGAACGTGCTGGTGAACAACGCTGCCGTGCAGTACCCCCAGGACTCCCTGACTGACATTGACGACGAGCAGCTGCACAAGACCTTCGAGACCAACATCTACGGGTACTTTTACCTGGCCCGCGCCGCCCTGCCGCACCTGAAAGAAGGCGACACCATCGTGAACACCACTTCGGTGACCACCTACCGGGGCAGCCCCACGCTGGTGGACTACGCCAGCACCAAGGGCGCGATTCTGGGCATGACCCGCTCGCTGGCCGGTCAGCTGGCCGAAAAGGGCATCCGCGTGAACGGCGTGGCGCCCGGCCCCATCTGGACCCCGCTGATTCCGGCCACCTTCCCCGCCGAGAAAGTGGCCGAGTTTGGGCAGGAAACTCCCATGAAGCGCCCCGGCCAGCCCGCCGAAGTGGCGACCTGCTTTGTGTTTCTGGCGTCGGATGATTCCAGCTATATCACCGGCCAGGTGCTGCACCCCAACGGCGGCGAAGTGGTCGGCGGCTGACCGCCCCGCGCACGCACGGCACCAAAAAAGGCTCCCCAGGCACAGACCGGGGAGCCTTTTTTGCGCCGCTTCTTACTCGCCCGGCTCAAACGGCACCACGCTGGCCTCGGTCATGATCTTGAAGCGCTGGCGCAGTTCGTCCAGTTTGCGCTTGCTGTCATCATCAAAGGCGCGCAGGCCATGCGGCACCTCGTCGGTCAC
>JAUNHF010000111.1 GCA_030524065.1 Deinococcus sp. | reverse complement strand
CAGCTGTGAAGGCAACGCGGGCGTCAGCGGCCAAAACAACACAGTCGCGGGCAGCCGCACCGGCCAGTGCGCTGGTCTGTAAAGACTGCCTCTACCCACTCTGCCAATATCAAGGAGCGCCCCCAGCCAGTCGCAGTGAGGGCGCTTTTATTGCCTTGAGAGTCCTTTGTGCCGCACGTTGGTCCCTGGAGACCAGCAGCCGCTGCATGGATGCATGACAGAACTGACTTAATGTTGAGGACACAACCTTTCTACGTGCCACAGGCTTTCTATGTACTACAGGGCCTTTATGCTTGGGCGGGCAGCAGATAGCCCTGGGTGACTTCGCGGTATTCCCGCACCTGCTGCTCCTCCCAGGCTCGGTCATGGCCCAGTTCTTCAGCCAGAAGTGCGGCCACGCGGGGAGCCGCCGCCATGCTGGAACGGGCGTCCAGCAGCTGGGCACGCAGGCGGCGTGCCAGCACGTCCTCGACCGTGCGCGCACTTTCCATGCGGATGGCCCAGCGCACTTCAGCTTCGGTGTAGGGCAAGTCAGGGTGCAGTGGCGTGTCCGAACCGGCCAGGGCCTGCACACGCCAGGCGTCGGCGCCGTAGACCTTCCAGTGGTCCGGCAGGTCTTCATCGCTCCAGCCGTGCAGGTGCAGGGCCTGGGTGGTGCTCACCCGCTCAGGCAGGCCGGCCACCCGCGCCGCCTTGTTCACGGTGTCCTCGCCCATGCGGCGGTAGGTGGTCCATTTGCCGCCGGTCAGCGTGACCAGGCCACCGTCGGAAATGACCACCGTGTGGTCGCGGCTGATGGCTTTGGTATCGCTGGCGTCGGCGGGTTTGACCAGCGGGCGCAGGCCCACGTATACGCTTTTCACGTCGTCACGGCCAGGAGCCGGGCTCATGTAACGGCCAGCCGTCCGCAGGATAAAGTCGATTTCTTCGGGCAGCGGGCGCGGCTCAAAGGAGGTGTCGGGCACGGCGGTATCGGTGGTGCCGATCACCACATGGTCGTGCCATGGCACGGCAAACAGCACGCGGCCATCGTCGGTGCGGGGAATCATGATGGCGCTGGCCCCAGGCAGGAACTTGCGGTCCACCACCACATGCACACCCTGACTGGGGGAGAGCATGGACTTGACCGCCGGGTCTTCCATCTTGCGGATGTCGTCCACCCACACGCCGGTGGCGTTCACCACGACCTTGGCGCGGGCTTCGTACTCTTGCCCGGTTTCCTCGTCACGGAAGCGCACGCCGCGCACCTGCCGGCCTTCTTTGAGCAGGCCGGTCACGGGGGCGTGGTTCAGGGCCGTGCCGCCAAAATCTTCCAGGGTCCGCAGCAGCGTGATCGCCAGCCGAGCGTCGTCGAACTGACCGTCGAAATACAGGATGCCGCCGGTCAGCCCCTTTTTCTGCAAGGTAGGAATGCGGTTGAGCGCGGCCTGCTTGTCCAGATAGCGTGAGCGGCCCAGGCTCAGCCGGCCGGCCAGCAGGTCGTACATTTTCAGGCCGATGCCGTAAAAGGGGGCCGACCACCAGGTATAGCCGGGTACCACAAATTCCAGGTCCCGGACCAGATGCGGGGCGTTGCGGCGCAGCAGACCGCGCTCGTGCAGGGCCTCGCGCACCAGGCTCACGTTGCCCTGCGCCAGATAGCGCACGCCGCCGTGAACCAGCTTGGTGGAGCGGCTGGAGGTGCCCTTGGCGTAGTCGTGGCTTTCAAGCAGCAGCACCGAGTGGCCCCGCGTGGCCGCTTCGACCGCAGTGCCCAGGCCCGAAGCGCCGCCTCCCACCACGATAAAGTCCCACTCGCGGCTCTGGGTGGCGGCCTGTAGCTGTGCGGCGCGGGGGTCAGAAGTCTTTGAGGTCATTGTGCAAAGTCCTTTCGGAGAGAGGGAAAAGCGTGGCAGTCAACGGAGCTGTGAACAGATGTTCGCACATCCTGAACATTATTTCAAAGAGCGGAAGCTTCATCTTCGGCTGCGGTGGGGCCACGCAAAGCTGCCCCAAAAAAGCGAAGAGGCAGGGCCACCCACGGGTCGGCCCTGCCTCTTCTCAGCCCTTACCAGCTATTGGGCGTGTCGCTCTGAGTGGCGGCAGGCTCGCCGTGACCCGCCCGGAACGCTCAGCCGCCGCTTTGAATCCAGCCCCGGCTGCGCTCCACGGCGCGGCGCCACTCGGCCATGCGGGACAGGCGCTCATCCGCCGACATCTGCGGCTCGAACACCTGATCAGCGGCCCAGCCCTGCTCAATAGCGCCTTCGCTGTCCCAGTAGCCCACGGCCAGGCCTGCCAGGTAAGCCGCGCCCAGGGCGGTGGTCTCTGTGATTTTGGGGCGCACCACCGGCACGCCCAGCAGGTCGGCCTGGAACTGCATCATCAGGTTGTTGCGGCTGGCTCCGCCGTCTACGCGCAGTTCTTTGAGGTCCAGTCCCGAGTCGCTCTGCATGGCTTGGAGCAGCTCCGCTGACTGAAAGGCCACCGCTTCGAGCGCGGCGCGGGCGATGTGCGCCCCACCCGTGCCCCGCGTCAGGCCGACCAGGGTGCCCCGGGCGTAGGGGTCCCAGTAGGGCGCTCCCAGGCCGGTAAAGGCGGGCACCAGATACACCCCGCCCGTATCCGGCACGCGGGCTGCCAGCGCCTCTACGTCCTCGCTGGAACGGATGATGCCCAGGCCGTCGCGCAGCCACTGCACCACCGCTCCGCCGATAAACACGCTGCCTTCCAGTGCGTAGGTACGCTCGCCGCTCAGCTGCCAGCCCACCGTGGTGAGCAGCTGGTTCTGGCTGGGCACCACCTCGCCTTCGGTGTTCATCAACATAAAGCAGCCGGTGCCGTAGGTATTTTTCGCCATGCCGCGTTTCAAGCAGGCCTGACCGAAGGTGGCCGCCTGCTGGTCGCCGGCAATTCCAGCGATAGGAATGCGGCTGCCAAACAGCCCCTCGGCGGTTTCGCCGTACACCTCGCTGGAGTCGCGGACTTCCGGCAGCATGGAGCGCGGCACGCCCAGCAGGCCCAGCAATTCGTCGTCCCAGTCGCCGGTATGGATGTTGTACAGCAGAGTGCGGCTGGCGTTGGAGGCGTCGGTGATGTGCAGCTCGCCCGCGCTCAGGTTGTAGATCAGCCAGGAATCCACTGTGCCAAAAGCGAGTTCGCCGGCCTCGGCCGCTGCGCGGGCGCCGGGCACGTGGTCCAAAATCCACTTGACCTTGGTGCCGCTGAAATACGCGTCCAGCAGCAGGCCGGTCTTGCTGCGAAACGTTTCCTCGTGGCCTTCGGCCTTCAGGTGGTCGCACAGTTCGGCGGTGCGGCGGTCCTGCCAGACAATCGCCCGGTGAATGGGCTGGCCGGTGCCGCGGTCCCAGACCACCGCAGTTTCGCGCTGGTTGGTGATGCCGATGGCGGCGACGTTGCTGGCCCGCAGTCCGGCGCGGGTGATGGCTTCCTGCGCCACCCCGCTCTGGGTGCTCCAGATCTCCTCGGCGTCGTGTTCTACCCAGCCGGACTGCGGAAAGTGCTGCTCGAATTCGCGCTGGGCGACCGAGACGATGTGGCCCTGGCGGTTAAAGACGATGGCGCGGCTGGACGTGGTGCCCTGGTCGAGGGCCAGGATGTATTTGTTCTGGTTGGTCATGCTCGGCTCCCTTGCTTGGCGTGGGTCTTGGGTCAGTGGTGAACAGAGTGTGGCGGCCGCTTACTGCGGCCCGGCGTCGGGGGAAACGTCCATGCCGCTGACGTTGCTGGGCGACGCCAGGTGGGCGCGTTCCAGGGGCTTGCCGATACCGAAGTCGTAGATCAGCGCACCCAGTACGCTGCCGACCAGCGGCCCCAGAATAGGAATGGTCCAGACGCTCAGGTCTTCAAAGCCGTTGTTCTGGAAGCCGGCCACGGCAGCGAACAGGCGCGGGCCCAGGTCGCGGGCGGGGTTGATGGCGTAGCCGTTCATGGCGCCAAAGCTCATGCCGATGGCCATCACGACCATCGCCACGGCCAGTGGGCCCCAAGCGGCGCCGCCCTTGTTGTTTAGCTTGTCGCCGATGGCCAGAATCAGGCCCATCAGCAGGGCAGTGCCCACCACCTGATCTATAAAGCCGGGCCAGAAGCCGGGGTGCGCCGGGAAGGTGGCAAAGACGCCCGCCGTGCCCGACAAGGTTGGGTCGGCCACCACCCACTGCGCGTGGTACACGGCGTACACGATGGCCGCGCCCACAAAAGCGCCCAGCAGCTGCGCCAGCGTATAGGGCAGCACTTTGGCCCAGGGAAAGCGGCCGGTGGCGGCCAGACCCACGCTCACGGCGGGGTTCAGGTGCGCCCCGCTGATGGTGCCGGACACAAAAATGCCCATCAGCACCGCAAATCCCCAGCCCAGGGTGATATTGGTATAGCCCCCGTTGACCACCGCGCCGGGCAGCTCGGGATTGGCGAACAGCACCACCATCGCCACCACGCCGACCCCGAAGAGGATCAGCACCATGGTGCCCAGGAATTCGGCGACACACTCCTGCATCAGAGTAAATTTCATAGCTCTCCTCCGTGGGCCGGGGCCGCTTGCAGCGCACTGCGCCCAGCTGGCCCGGCCCGGTCCTTGGTTCCTACAACTGTTGGTGCTCGGTGCCTGTTATCGTGCCGGAGAGGTGAACATTTGTCAAGACTTTGTGATCAGATGTTCAAGGTGCGGCAAGATATGGGGACCGGCTAGGCGCAGGCCGCTGGTGCTGACCCGGCGTCCCTGAGCGCAGCGGCTATGCTGAGAACCCATGAGTGTCGCTTTGCAGACTGCGCTGGCCGTTCAGGTGGCCCGGCTGTACTACCATCAGGGGCTGACCACCGGCGAAATTGCCGCCGAGCTGGGACTGTCGCGGCCCAAGGTGAGCCGCCTGCTGGGCTACGCCCGCGAAAGTGGTCTGGTGGAAATCCGCATTCACGACCCGGCCGCGCACCCGCAGTCGCTGGCGGGGCAGTTGCAGGAGCATTTTGCCGGGGTGCAGGTGCAGGTGGTGGGGGTGCCCCCGGGCAGCACCGAGGAAGACTGGCTGCCGCGTGTGGCGCAGGCCACAGCCGCGCTGCTTGACAGCCTGCTGCGCCCTGGCATGACGGTGGGGCTGGCCTGGGGCAACACGCTGGACGCCGTCTCGCACGCGCTGACCCCGCGCCGGCTGGGCGGGCTGGATTTCGTGCAGCTGAACGGCAGCGCCAACATTCAGGAACTGGTCAGCGGCTTTGTGACCGACACCGTGACCCGCTTTGCCCGCAACTACGGGGGGCGGGCGCACCTGTTCCCAGTCCCCACCTTCTTTGACGATCCCCACACCAAGGAAATGATGTGGCAGGAGCGCTCGGTGCGGCAGGTGCTAGACTTGCAGGCCAGCGCGGACCTGCTGCTGTACTCGGTGGGCAGCCCGGCGGCCGAGCGCCCCAGCCATGTGTACGCGGCCGGCTCGCTGGACGGGGCCGACCAGGCCGAACTGGCCCGGCTGGACGTGACTGGCGACATTGCCACCGTGTTTTTCCGCGCCGACGGCTCGTGGCATGACCTGCCCATCAATGCGCGGGCCAGTGGGCCGGACCTGGCCCTGGTGGCCGGGCACCCGCAATCGGTGTGTGTGGTGAGCGGCCTCGGCAAAGTCCCGGCGCTGCACGCGGCGCTGCGCGGCAGACTGATGCGGCGCCTGATCGTGGACGAGCGGACGGCGCAGGCGCTGCTGGACCAAGTGGGCGCGGCGCAGGACTAAAGCACAGATGGGGTGGGGCGGGCAGGGAAGAGGCTCCCTGCCTCCTGCCCACCATATCGCCCCGTCCAACCGGCAGCTGCGGGACAGTCGCGGCCTGTGGCCCCGCGTTATCCTGGCCGTCATGACCGCGCCCCACTCGCCCGCCGACGCCTCATCATCTGCCGGAGTCCAGCCGCCCGCCGAAGCGCAGCGTCTGCTGCAAGAGATCTGGGGTTACGGCTCTTTTCGCTGGCGCCAGGGCGAAATCGTGGCGCAGCTGGCGGCGGGCGGCGACGCGCTGGTGCTGATGCCTACCGGCGGCGGCAAAAGCCTGTGCTACCAGCTGCCCGCGCTGCTGCGGCCCGGCGTGGGCGTGGTGGTCAGCCCCCTTATTGCTCTGATGCAGGATCAGGTAGACACCCTGCGGCAACTGGGCATCCGGGCGGCGTTTCTCAATTCCAGCCTGAGCGCGCAGGGTGTGCGCGAGGTAGAAGCGGCGCTGCGCGGCGGCGAGTTAGACCTGCTGTACGTGGCCCCCGAACGCCTGCTGATGGAGGGCACGCTGCGGCTGCTGGGCGGCGCAGAGGTGGCCCTGTTCGCCATTGACGAGGCGCACTGCGTGAGCCAGTGGGGGCACGACTTCCGGCCTGAGTATCAGG
>JAUNHF010000110.1 GCA_030524065.1 Deinococcus sp. | reverse complement strand
GGAGCAGTGTTGAACCGGGGTCTGGACATGAACATCCTCCTGGGTGCGGGCAAAGGGCAGAGCGAGAGCGGAAGAGGTGGCTGGTCGGTGCCGGTCGGTCTCTCCGGCGCCGCTGAGAATCAGAGCGCGTGTCTCATTCACCGTCACCCCGACCATTCAACGCTGCCCGGCGCCCTTTTACCGTGAAGTCGGGCCGCGCGAAACCGGGGGCAAAGCGCTACCATTGCTTCTCCCGCTTCTCTGCCCGCCCCACTGACCTTTTACGCCCGGCGCCTTCTCAGCGCCGCGCCCAGTCCGGTTTCGGCGGCGATGCGGGCCAGCGCCAGCAGCGGGACCTCGCCCGCCCGGACCCGCTCGCCGCGTGCCAGTCGCCGCATGGCGTCCTCGTACCACGCGATTTCTAGGTAGCCGGTGCTGTCCAGCAGGCCAATTCCCGTCTTCAGCGGGCGCACCTCGCTGCTCACGTTTTCGCCGCGCAGCACGCGGGCGCTGAACTCGGGGTCGGTGACCAGCGGACGGGCCAGACCCACCATGTCGGCGGCCCCCTCGGTCAGCACCTGCCGGATGGTGGCTGCGTCCCGGAAGCCGCCCGTCACGCACAGCGGCACGCCCGCCGCCGCCCGCGCCCGCCGCGCAAAGTCGGCAAAAAAGCCGCCGCGCTCGCCTGAACCCAGCATCATCATCGGTTTTTCGTAGGTGCCGCCCGAAATCTCGATCAGGTCGCAGCCCTGCTCGCCCAGCGCCGCCACCACCGCCAGACTGTCTTGCTCCGAAAAGCCGCCGCGCACGAAGTCAGAGGAGTTGAGCTTCACGCTGACCGGGAAGTGTGGCCCTACCGCCGCTCGCACCGCGCTGAAAGTTTCGAGCAGGAAACGCATCCGGTGTTCCAGCGAGCCGCCGTACTCGTCGGTGCGGACGTTGTGCCGGGGGGAGAGAAACTGCGACATCAGGTAGCCGTGCGCCGCGTGAAGCTGCACGCCGCCAAAGCCTGCACGTTGCGCCAGCCGCGCCGAGCGGGCGAAGCGGGCCGTCAGCTCATGGATTTCGGGCACCGTCAGCGCACGCGGGGCATCGAAGGCGCGGGCCAGGGCGCCGGGGTAGGGCACGGCGCTGGGGGCCACCGTCTCGCGGTTCAGTCCACGCGGGGCCTGCTTGCCAGGGTGGTTCAGTTGCATCCACAGTGCCGCCCCGTCCCGGCTGCCCTGCACGGCCCAGGCGTGGAACTCGGCGAGGTGCCGCTCATCTTCCAGCACCACGTTGCCGGGCTCGCCCAGGGCGCGGGCGTCCACCATCACGTTGCCGGTCAGCAGAATGCCGGTGCCGCCCTGTGCCCAGCGGGCGTACAGCGCCGGCAACTCGGGCCGGGGCGCGTGGTCGCGCCTTCCCAGCGCTTCACTCATGGCGCCCTTGAGCAGGCGATTTTTCACGCTCACGCCGCAGGGCAGGGTCAGAGGTTCGGTTACATCAGTCATGCGGCCCAGTCTAAACAAGCCCAGCTCAAGGAGGCCCAGCTTAAAGAAGTCCAGTTCAGATAAACCCGGTCCAGTGCAGTGGCGTCCCGCTGAGGGGCAAGGCGCCCCCATCACCTCTGCGCCTGCTCTCCTGGCTTGGCCCAGCTTTCCCTGATATGGCATCTATTCAGGAAGCTGGCGGGAAAATGAACCCGCTCTTGTACCAAGCTTTAAGCGAGATTGAGAAGACCGCCATAAAGGGCGTTTGCCACAGGAAAGTGCCCCCGGAGTCTCTATGGTGAGCAGGTAACAAGTGACCTGCCCCGGTCCTTCACTCAACCCATCCGAGGCCTTATGACCATTCACCACACCCCTACCCGCAGCCCGGCCAGCTACCTGTTTGGCCCACCTGCCCCCCACAGTCCTGTGTCCGAACCCTTTGCGCAGCGCGCCGAGGCGGCTTTCCGCGGGAAGATTCTGGCGCCCGACTTCCCGTGTGTGGCGGCCAAGGCGTCTGTCAACACAGAAATGTACCGCCTGCACGCCTACCGCGAACTGGGCACGCTGGACTCCACCCTGGCCCTGGCCCGTGACCTGCGTGCCTTTCAGGCCGCGCAGCCAGACATGGATTCGGACTTTACCAGCTTTGTCAGCGTGTTCGAGCTGCCCGGCGAGGTAGACGAGCTCACCTTCGAGCGCCTGCTCTGGGAGCAGCTGCACGCGCTGTCACTGCTGGACGACCAGCCCTACAGCACCGAAGTGAGCAGCGACACCACCTCGCCCGACTTCGGGTATTCGTTTGGCGGGCAAGCGTTTTTCATCGTGGGGCTGCACCCCGGAGCGTCGCGCATCGCCCGGCGGTTTCCCTACGCCATAGTGGTCTTTAACTCGCACCACCAGTTCCGTGCGCTTAAGGCCGATGGCCGCTGGACCCGCTTCCAGGAAACCATCCGCGCCCGCGACATCAAGTTGCAGGGGAGCATCAACCCCAACCTGGCCGACCACGGCACCGCTCCCGAAGCGCGGCAGTATTCTGGCCGGGCTGTAGAACCCGGCTGGCAGGCCCCTTTTGGACACTGCCCCTTCGGATTCGGGGCGGCGCCGCAGGCCGCTGGGCAAGACCAGCAAGGTGGCGGGCACCCCGGGCCGCAATCCAAACGCCAAGAGGAGAACACATGACCCAACCCATCCCCGGTGGCCTCACCCGCGATGAATCCGCTTATCCCGTGACCCGCATTCCGCCCCAAAGTGGCCGTGGCTTTACCCTGCGCGAAGGCGACATCCTGGTGGTGATTGACCCGCAGGGCGAGCAGGTGTCCGACCTGATGGCCTTTGCCGAGGCCAACCGCGAAGAGTGGCTTTCGTCGGGCCGCACCTTCGATTACAACGAAACCATCTACCTGACCAGCGGGCATGTGCTGTACTCCAACCGCTCGCGCCCGATGTTTACCCTGCTGCGCGACGATGTGGGCCGCCACGATTTCCTGCTGACGCCCTGCTCCACCGAAACTTTCGAGATTCTGTATCCGCCCGGCACCGCCGAGGGGCACCCCAGCTGCTTTTCTAATCTGGTGCAGGCCTTTGCGCCCTACGGCATCCAGCCCGACCAGATTCCGACCACCCTCAACATTTTTATGAATGTGCTGGTGGATGATCAGGGGCGCGTCAACATCGGCCCGCCTATCTCGCAGGCAGGCCAGCGCCTGGAACTGCGCGCCGAGATGGATATGGTGGTGGGGCTGACCGCTTGCTCAGCCGAGGGCAGCAACAACGGCACCTTCAAGCCAATTGACTATTTCGTGATTCCTGCCGCTGACGTTCAGGGCTAAGGGCGTTCGGCCCCTGGCTCGGCTGGCCCCGTTTTGGGGCCTTTTTTTAGCCCTCCAGCACGTACAGCACAAATTCGCCAAGAGGCTCCTCACGTACCCCGCCAAAGCCAGCAGCCAGAGCCAGGGCTTGCAGCCGGGACAGGTCCAGTCGGCGGCTGAGGGGTGGGCCGGCCTCTTCCTCGCGGTAAGTCCACTCCAGCACGCCCAGGCGCGGGGCCACCCGGCGGGCTTCGCGTAGGGCCGCCCCCATGTCCGGCGATTCGTGCAGCATCAGGCCCATAAAGGCCAGCTCGAATGCGCTGTCGGCAAAGGGCAAGTCCTCGGCGGGGGCCACCCGGAACTCGCCTGCTGGCACATATTCGCCTGCCGCAGCGACGAGTTCTGGCTTGAGGTCCACGCCCGCCACCCGCTGCGCTCCCGCTTCGGCAAACGCCTGCGCGAACACACCGCTGCCGGTGCCGATGTCCAGTACCCGCGTCGGGATAGGGGAGAGGGCGGCCAGTATGCGGGGCAACTCCAGCCGGGCCAGCCGCTCCGGTCGGCGCAGGCGCTGGGCCTTGGTGGGTTCGGTATGGGTCATCCTGCTCAGGATAAAGCGGGGCACAGCAAACCCCCGCCGGTTGGGGGCAGGGGCATTTGTTGGTGGCGACAGAGAGACTTGAACTCTCGACCTCACGATTATGAGTCGTGCGCTCTAACCAGCTGAGCTACGTCGCCTGAACTGTGCTGCGCTGGGGGTGTTCCTCAGGGCCGATATAGAGTAGCGCGCTGGGCAGGAGGATGCAAGCCCTCTCCTGCGGGGACACCGCAAAAAAAACACCCGGCATCTCTGCCAGGTGCTTCTCATTTCCGGATTCTCCGGGTTTGGTGGAGCTGAGGGGATTCGAACCCCTGACCTTCTGAATGCCATTCAGACGCGCTCCCAACTGCGCCACAGCCCCGAAGGCTCAGATAGATTACAGCGGACACCCAGGCTTGTCAACACCCGCAGGAGAACTCAGGCTTTTTCGGCCTGCGCGGTTCCCTTGCTGCGGCGCACGGGCCGGGGGGGAGACTTGGCGGGGTGCTGGGCGGCCAGGCGCACATACCCGTCAATCAGGTGAATGATGACTGGGTTGTGTGTATGTACGCCGTGCGCTTCGGCGCCGTTGTCTGCCGGGACAAAGTGAGCGATCACGGCAGCTTCGGCGTCGCGGGTCAGCAAAAAGGCGTCCTGCCCGGCTGCGGCGATGGCGGGTAGGTCGGCCAGGTCGGCGCGGGTCAGGGCCACGCCACGGGGACACAGGGCCTCCAGCCGGTCGGCCAGGGCGGGGCTGCCGGCCATGTACACTTGCCGCCGGGCGTTGAGGATCAGGTCCTCGCACAGCGACCGCAGCGCCGCTTCGCCGTTGAGGTGGTACACGGCCTCTGGCGCAGGGTCGGGGGTCAGGCGCGACAGGTCACGGTCCAGGGCTTCCAGGCGGTCGCTGAAGGCCCGGCGCGACCGGGTCAGGTATTCACGGGCACTGAGCGGCGCGTATTCCAGCGGATTCTGGCCTACTTTGCTCGCCAGGCCACGGCCTTCAAGGCGTTCCAGGGTTTCGTAGATTTTGGGGCGGGGAATACCGGCTTGCCGCGCCACTCGCGCCGGCACTGAGCGGCCCAAAGCCAGCAGGGCAGTGTAGGCCCTCGCTTCGTACTCGGTCAGACCCAGGGCTTGCAGATGGATGACAGCGCTCACGCCCACAGCATAAGCCAACGGTGAATAAACCGGAAGGGATATTGATTCTGACGATACTTTGGGCCGTGCTTGGGTGAGCGTCAATGAATGAAGGCGCCCTCCTTTGACTTGCAGGGCATGACCTTCTTAAAAAGAAGCCTGATAAAAGGATTTCTGGCCTCGGAAATACTTCAGCTGCTCATCTCTAACGACTCAGCGTAGCTTCTTGCGCTCCTCCACGGCCAACTCGTCTACCCGCTCGTTTTCGGAGTGCCCGGCGTGACCCTTGACCCACACGAAAGTCAGCTCGTGGATTCGGGCCTGCTCAATCAGGGCTTCCCAGAGGTCTTGGTTCTTGACCGGCTCACGGCTGGCCGTCTTCCAGCCGTTGCGCATCCAGCCGGTGATCCAGCCGTCGGTAAAGGCTTTGCGCAAATACTGGCTGTCAGTGACCACCTGCACCTGGCAGGGCCGTTTGAGGCAGAGCAGACCTTCCAGCAGGCCGCGCAGCTCCATGCGGTTGTTGGTCGTCCCGCGCTCGTTGCCGCTGAGAACCAGTTCGTGTTCGCCGTAGCGCAAAATAGTGGCCCAGCCGCCGTGGCCCTTGCCAGTGTCGCAGGCGCCGTCGCTGAACAGGGTCACGCGCTGTCCGCTGACCGGAGCAGCCGGCTGAATCACCGAGCGGAGCGGCAGCCGGTCGCGCGCAGCCGTATCTTTTGCCGTACGGGGGCGGGAGCGGGAGCCAGGGCGCGTCACAGTCTGGGAACTGTAGTGACCCTGGGGGCGTAGTGTCAAGTATGAAGCGCTCTCCCCTGACTGAAGTTCCGCAGGTCACCGAAGCCCCGCAGGTGGCTCCCCTGGCGCCCGAACCGGCGCTGGGGTCCGTGCCCGTTCTGGCCGGCCCCGGCCTGGCCGAAGCTGACCGCACCCCGGCCATGCTGATTCACCTGTCACCGCTGCTGGGCTTGTTGCTGCCTGCGCTTGGCAATCTGCTTGGTCCGCTGGCGGCCTGGCTGGTGTACCGGGACCGTAGCCACGTGCTGGACGACCAGGGCAAAGAAGCGCTGAACTTTCAGATTTCCATGTGGATCTATTCCACGGTGGGGCTGCTGCTTTTGCTGGGGCTGGCGGGCTTGGGCTTTATGGGGGGCCTCGCGGGGGTGGCGGCCGGCTCGGATGCGCTGGCGGGCCTGGGCATCCTCAGCGGCATTGGACTGACTTTTCTGCTGATTCTGGGCAGCGTTTTTTTCTATGTCATCCCCACCATTTTCATGATTCTGGCGGTCATGAGCGTGTCGGACGGCCGGCCCTACCGCTATCCGTTTACCCTGCGCCTGCTGCGGTAAGCGGCATCTGGACTGGGGAAACTCAGTAGGTGACA
>JAUNHF010000109.1:4172-6410 GCA_030524065.1 Deinococcus sp. | reverse complement strand
CCGCTCCACTGCCCGGCGCTGCGCTTGCCTTCGCGCTCGGCGTGGCGCTTTTCCAGGTAGGCCACGATGGCGTCGGCCACGTCCACGCCGCTGCTGCCCTCAATGCCTTCCAGACCCGGCGAGGAGTTGACTTCCATCACCACCGGACCCTTTTTGCTGCGGAGCAGGTCCACGCCGGCCACGTCCAGGCCCATCACGCGGGCGGCGTTGACGGCGGTCTGGGCTTCGTCCTCGCTGATGTCCACCGGCAGCGCCGTGCCGCCCCGGTGCAGGTTGGAGCGGAACTCCCCCTCGGCGGCTTTACGCATCATGCTGGCGACCACCTCACCGCCCACCACCAGGGCGCGGATATCTTCGCCGTCCGCCTCTTTCACAAATTCCTGCACCAAGATGTTGGCGTCCAGCTGCCGAAATGCACTGATGACCGATTCGCTGGCTTTGCGGGTTTCGGCCAGCACCACGCCGCTGCCCTGGGTGCCCTCGATCAACTTGACCACCAGCGGGGCGCCGCCCACGATGTCAATCAGGCCGTCAATGTCTTTGGTGGAGTGTGCAAAGCTGGTCACCGGCAGGCCGATGCCCTCGCGGGCCAGCAGTTGCAGGCTGCGCAGCTTGTCGCGTGAGCGAATGATGCTCACCGAGCCGTTGAGGGTCAGGGTGTGCATGGTCTCGAACTGCCGCACCACCGCCCCGCCGTAAAAGGTGTAGCTGGCCCCAATGCGGGGAATTACGGCGTCAAAGTTCAGCTCCTCGCCGGCGTAGATCACTTTGGGATGGCGCGAGGTGATGTTCATGTAGCAGCGCAGATAGTCCACCACCCGCACCTCATGGCCCCGGGCGTGGGCAGCTTCGGCCAGGCGGCGGGTGGAGTAAAGTTCGGGGCCACGGGACAGAATTCCGATATTCATGCTTGTTCCTTGGGGGATTGGAGGGAAAGGTAGGTGCGCGACACGTCCACCACGGCGCGTCCGGCGATGGCCTCGCGGCCCAGCAACATGGGAAAGCGCATGTTCTCGCGGCCGGTCAGGGTGATTTCAATCGGCCAGCGCTGCCCGAACAGGCCCAGATCAGTGCGGATCACGGGCCGCCGCTCACTTTCGCCGTTGGAACTCGTCACGCGGCGGTACTCCAGCAGCGGAGCCTGCGCCCGGCGGGGCGGTGGCGCCTCGTGCTGGGTCAGTGGCCCCGGCCAGGGCAGCAGCAGGGTAAAGCGCACCCAGCGCTGACCGCCCAGTTCAAACTCCTCGCAGTCCTCCGCGTGCAGGGCCGAGGTCTTGGCGCCGGTATCTACCTTGACCCGCACCCGCCGGATATCCAGCCCTGGCAGGGCCACCCACTCCTTCCAGCCCAGAACATGGAGGGCGTGGGTGGGGGGCGGCGAGATGGACATGAGGGGCATTGTACGCCGCGCCGGGTGAACGGGACGTCAGCTTTTTCTCCCGTGCGGTGCCCCCGCAGTGCCCAACTTCGCAGTGCCGGTCTCCGCCGTGTCTGTTCCCGCAGGGCGCCGCCCGGCCAGCCCGTTGAGCACCACACTGCTCATCACCAGTGCGGCGCCGGCCAGTTGCAATGGGGTCAGCCAGGTGTGCAGGAACAGCATGTCCAGCACCACGGCAGTCAGTGGGCTTAGGGGCGCCAGCAGGCCCACCTGCTGCACCGGCAGGCGGTTCAGCCCACGTTGCCACAGCAGCGCGGCCAGCGCAGTGCCGATCAGGGTCATAAAGGTGAGGGCCGCCCAGCCGGCGGGGTCCACGCCGGCCAGCGCGGGGGCAGACGGCAGCGCGAAGGGCAGCAGCAACAGCCCGCCCAGCGTCAGTTCCCAGGCCACCTGGTCCAGCGGGCGGGCGCCGGGGGGCGGTCCCCAGCGGCCGAACAACACGGTGCCCAGCGCATTGACCAGCGCGAAGCCCAGCGCCAGCCCCAGCCCCAGCGCACTGAGGTGCTCGCCCCCGCTGAGGCTGATCAGGGCCACGCCCGCCAGTCCCGCGCCCGCCAGCGAGAGGTTCAGCCGGGTAGGGGCCTGCCCCAGCAGCGGCCACGCCAGCACAACCACCAGCATGGCGCTGCTGGCGCCCACCGTGGCCGCCACACCGCCGGGCAGATGCAGCGCCGCGCCGTACAGCAACACGAAAAACAGAGCCTGGCGCAGCACCGCCAACGCGGCGACGCGGCCCCACCAGCCACGCGGAGGCAAGCGGCGGGAGAGGGCCAGCAGCACCAGCCCGGCCGGCAGAATCC
>JAUNHF010000109.1:0-4162 GCA_030524065.1 Deinococcus sp. | reverse complement strand
GACAAAGGTGGTCAGCAGGTAGGTGGTGCCCCAAATCAGCGGCGCCAGGGCTGTCAGGAGCAGGTCGCGGTTCACAGGGCACAGTATGCCAAATTTACTTCGATGCCGAATTACTTCCGGCTGGCATACTGATCTGGTGAAGACTCGGCCTCTGCTCGGGCGCATAGATACCGACTGGCGTGCGCGGCGTCCGGGCCTGGACCCTACGCCCATGCGCCGCCTGATTCTGCTGGCCCGCACGGCCCGCGCCGCCGCCGAGGCTGTAGAGCAAACCCAGCTCAGGCATGGGCTGAACAGTGCCCAGGCCGACTTGCTGCTTACGCTGTACCGCAGCGCTCCGGCAGAGGGCCTTACACCCAGTCAGCTGACAGAACTGAGTGCGGTCTCGGCCAGCTCGGTGACCAACCGCCTGGACCGCCTGACTGCTGAAGGGATGATTGAGCGCCGCACCGATCCACAGGACGCCCGCGCCCGCCGCGTTTCGCTGACCTCAGCAGGCCGCCAGCGGGTCGAGGCCCTGCTGCCCGATCGCCTGGCGGGCGAGGAGCGGCTGCTGAGTGCCCTGAGCGAAACCGAGCAGGCCGAGCTGGAGCGGCTCTTGCTGCGGCTAGTGGACGCGCTAGAGGAGGATTCAGAGGAGTAGCGGTGCTGGACCGGGCAGGGCCGCGAAAGGGCCGGGGGGACGGCTTCCCGCATTCCCCGGCCCGCTCCTTCCGCTCAGCTTTAGAGCATGCTCAGCTCTTGGCCTTCCAGGTGCTTCAAGTGGCTGGGCACGCCTTCTTCGGCCTCCTGAAACACCTGCTCGGCCTTGTAGCTTGAGCGGCTGAGGGGACTAGCGACCACTTCCAAGAAGCCCAACTTCATGCCCTCGTCGCGGATTTCGTTGAATTCGGCGGGGGAGATGTAACGCTCTACCGGCAGGTGGTGCTGGGTGGGGCGCAGGTACTGCCCAAACGTCACCACGTCCACGCCCGCTGCTCGCAGGTCTTTCATGGCCTGGGTCACTTCTTCGCGGGTCTCGCCCAGTCCCAGCATGATGGAGGTCTTGGTCACCACGTCGGGGCGGTAGGCCTTGGCGTGGCGCAACACCTCAATGGTCTGCCAGTACCCGGCGCGGCGGTCACGGACCGGGTGGGTCAGGCGCTCCACCGTTTCCAGGTTCTGGGCGTAGGTGTCCACGCCGGTATCCAGCACCAGCTCCACGCAGGCCTTGTTGCCGCCAAAGTCGGGGGTCAGGCTTTCTACGCGGGTGCCGGGGTTCAGCCGCTTGATGGCCGTGACCGTCTTGGCAAAGTGGTAGGCGCCGCCGTCGGGCAGGTCGTCGCGGTCCACCGAGGTGAGCACCACGTATTTCAGGCCCATCAGCTGCACACTCTCGGCCACCTTCTGCGGCTCTTCCAGGTCCAGCAGGCCGCGCGGGTTGCCGGTGTCCACCGCGCAGAACCGGCAGGCGCGGGTGCAGATGTGACCCATCAGCATGAAGGTCGCGGTGCCCCGGCTCCAGCACTCGCCGATGTTGGGGCACATGGCTTCCTCGCACACGGTGTGCAGCTTATGCTCCTTGACGATAGAACGCACTTCGCCGTACACCCCGCCCGAAGGCAGGCGCACCTTGAGCCACTCGGGCTTCTTGTCGCGGGTCTTGACGCTGTCTTTGCGGTAGATGCCGTTTTTGATGAAGGTGGGTTCTGGCTGGGCCGGGGTGTTGGCGGGGGTCTCGGACTGGGTCATTGCGCTGACTCCTTGTGGGCAGGCCCTCCGGTGGAAGGAGCCTGGGGGGAAGAAGGGAACTGGGGAGTGGGGGCCTGTGCTGAGGCAGAAGCGGGCAGGCTGAAATCGTAGTCCTGAAAAGCGGCCCCGAACGCGCAGGCCAGCGCCGCTTTGGCTTCGTCCATCTTGGCGCTGCGGCCCAGGCCGCGCAAGTCGTACTCGCGCTGCACGCTGGTCATCTGGGTGTCTTGCAGGCCGCACGGCACGATTAGCTCAAAGTGGTGCAGGTTGGTGGCGATATTCAGCCCGATGCCGTGCAGGGCTGTGTGCTGCTTGACCGCCACACCGATGCTGGCAATTTTCTGGTCGCGGGTCAGGCCGTTCACGTCACGCGGACTGACGTACACGCCCGCGTAGCCGGGGTTGGGGCGGGCGTCGGGCAAGCCCAGCTCGGCCAGGGCCTGCACGGTCGCCGCTTCCAGCAGCCGCAGGAAATCGCGCACCCGCCGCCCCACCGGAAAAATGGCGTAGGCCACCAGCTGCCCGGGGCCGTGGTAGGTCACGTCGCCGCCGCGCTCGACCTCCAGCACCTCGATGCCTTGCCCGCTCAGATAGTCGCGGGTCACCACGATGTTTTCGCCTTCGCGGGCCTTGCGGCCCAGGGTCAGCACCGGCGGATGTTCGGCCAGCAGCAGGGTCGGCGTTCCACCGGCGGCCACCTGGGCGTGGCACGCGTGCTGAATGTCCCAGGCCTGGCGGTAGGGCATCACGCCCAGGTCCAGCACGCCGAACGGCTGGCCCACAGCCGGGGGCGGTAAGCTCGCAGAAGTCAGGGTCACGTCAAGCATTGTAGGCCCGCGCCGGGGCCGCGTTGGTGGCGCTGTCCAGCTTGGCTGACACCTAAAAATGGTCAGTGGGGCGGGCCGCAGTGGTCACTGGCCTGCCCCAACCCGCTCTGCCTGGCCCCAGCGCAGTGAGTCGGCCCAGCGTGGCAAGTCGGCTCAGCGCAGTGGGAAAGTCACGCCAATCTTGGCGTACGGGGCGAAATGCTCCTGGTGGGTGGTGCCGTCGGGAAGGCGGGAGCCACTGAACGGCACCGTGCTGACCACACCGCCGCCTTCGGCGTAAAAGCGCAGACCCTGGCCGCGAGTCTGTGCCCCGATAAAAGCCCGTCCCTGAAGGTTCAATTTGGAAATAGGAATGGTCCCCACGCCAGCGCCGCCGTAAAAGTGGCTGCCTACACCCAGGCTACGCAGGTAGTCCAGCTGCACTTCAGGAAGGAATGTAGGGGGAAAGACTAGTCCATTGACTGAAGCACGCACAGCTCCCGTGTCCGTGTCGCCCCACTGGTAGCCCACTCCAGCTGATGGCAGAAAGGAAAAGCTTGCGCCATGCACCGAGATACGGTCTGCTCCTGCCGTAGGAGTGAACAGGGCGGCAGCGATAATAAAGGCCAGGCTTACTTTTTTCATATTTGCAATATAGCCCTTTGTGTCAGCGTTCGATTATAAATTTGCCCCAGCGCCCCTTGTTCAGCAGACCTGCTCCCGCGTATAGTAGGAAGGTCTGCCCCAGCCGTCTGGGTGCGTTCCGTCAAGAATGTCTCGGCCCGCCGCCGCCGCCCCCGCGCTGCCCGGCAGGTCTCCCCCAAATCCCACACCAGAGACAGTCCGCTGACCCCAAGAGGAGTTTTTATGACCAAAGTGAACCGTGGCGACATCCTGCGCGCCGTTGAGCAGCCCCACATCCGCCAGGGCCTCCCTGGCTTTCAGCCCGGCGACACCGTGCGCGTCACCACCAAAGTGGTGGAAGGCAACCGCACCCGTAACCAGGCCTTTGACGGCGTCGTGATCGCCATCAACGGCGCCGGCAGCCGCAAGAGCTTCACCGTCCGCAAGATTTCTTTCGGTGAAGGTGTGGAGCGCGTGTTCCCCTTTTCCAGCCCCCGTCTGGACTCCATTCAGGTGCTGGAGCGCGGTAAAGTGCGCCGCGCCAAGCTGTACTACCTGCGCGAACTGCGCGGTAAGGCGGCCCGCATCAAGTCTGACCGCAGCCGCGTGATGAAAGACGCCGAAATCGCCAAGGGTGAAAAGGTCAAGGCCGCTGAAGCCGCCCGCGAAGCCGAAGCCCGCGCCCTAGAAGCCCAGGCCCAGGCTGACGCCGAAGCCAAGGCCGCCGCTGAAGCGGCCCAGGCCGAGCAGGCCAACGCCACCGACGCCCAGGCGGCTGAAGCTGCTCCCGGCGAAGCAGGCGAAGAAGGCACCACCGAGCAGGCCTAAGCTTTTTGGGCCCCATAGGTCCGCTTCCCCCGTGGGAGGCGGGCTTTTTTGTGGCTCCGGTCCAGTTGGCTGGCCCCCCCCAGCTACTTTTCGGCCCCCGGGCTACTTTTCGGCCACACGGCCCCGTAGACTCCTGGGCATGCGTGGTTTTCAGCTTGTTTCTGCCCAGCACC
>JAUNHF010000108.1:4170-6427 GCA_030524065.1 Deinococcus sp. | reverse complement strand
CGGTGGACCGCCTGCTGAGTGCCCCTGAAATGGGCGCCGAAATGGGCACTCCCTAAAGGGGCAGGCTGCATAATGGACCTATGGGCGAACTCCACACCCTGGACCTGATCATCGCGCTGGTGGTCGTCTTTGACGTGCTGACCGGGCATCGGCTCAGCCGGCGTCAGCTGAACCTCGCCGAGCAGATGCCCGAGCCGCAGGACCGCGAGATGATGCGCCAGCGGGCCGAGCGTGGGCGAGTCATGCTGATGTATGTCTCGCCGCTGCTGCTGGTGGCCTTTTATCTGCTGTGGCTGCGGCCAGCGACCGTGTAAGGGTCAGCGGCCAGCGGTCAGCTGGACCTGCCCTGCGTTCGCTCCGGCTCCGCTACTGCCTGTGGCCGGTACAGTTCGCCGCGCAGCGCCGCCTCAGCCGCCTCGGCGTCGTTCCAGCGGTACACGGTCCGCCCGCGCTGCAGGAAATGTTCGCCTCCCTTGTTGGCGATCAGCACCGTGTCTTCTGGGCCAGCGCAGGCCACAGCGTAGGCGATGGCCTGCGCCCGGTCCCCGATGCGTTGCCAGTTGTCCCGCACGGCGGCGGCGGCCATCACGTCCAGAATCTCATCCAGTGGAGTCTCGCGGTGGTCGGCCTCGGTCAGAATCACCCGGTCGGCCCAGGTGCTGGCGGCGGCGGCCACCGGCCCCCACTTGGAGGTGTCGCGTCCGCCCGCAGCGCTGCCGACCACGGCCCACAGTTGCCCAGAGGTCAGGGGCCGCAGTGCCCGCAGCGAGTGTTCCAGGCTGAGCGGCGTGTGGGCCGAGTCGGAAACCACGCGGGGCTGTCCTGGCCCGGTCGGCAGCTGCTGCATTCGCCCCGGCGGCCCCCGGAACTCCTGTAGCCCCGCTTGCAGCGCCGCCGCCTCTACCCCAAAGTGGTGCGCCGCTGCCATGGCAGCCAGGGCATTGCCCATCTGAAAATCTCCGGTCAGCGGCAGCGCGGCCCGGAAGCGCCCGGCGGGGCCGTCCACAGCAAACGACGCCCGCCCGCCTGCCTCGCTGCGCAGGTCGCTGGCCCGCCAGTCGGCGCCTGCCCCTCCCGCCGCCGAGTAGGTCAGCTCCTGGGGCGCTGCTCCGCGTAGGCGCCTGGTCCAGGGGTCGTCTAGGTTCAGCACCGCCAGCGGGGCCCGCTCGATCAGCCGGCGTTTGGCGCTGAAATACTCTTCCAGCGTGCCGTGAAAGTCCAGGTGCTCCTGACTCAGGTGGGTCCAGATGGCCGCGTCCCACGCCACGCCGCGCACCCGTTCCAGCACCAGGGCGTGGCTGCTGGTCTCGATCACGGCTGCCTGGGCACCAGCGTCCACCATGCCGCGCAGCAAGCCTTGCAGCTGCGGCGCTTCGGGGGTGGTAAAGTGCGCCGGGTAGGCCCTGAGCCGCCCGTCTGGCAGCTGGTAGCCGGGGCTGCTCAGCAGGCCAGTGGCAAGCCCCCCGGCCCGCAGCAGCGCCGCTGTCAGCCAGGTGGTGGTGGTCTTGCCGTCGGTGCCAGTCACGCCTACCGTCCTCAGGTGCCGGCTGGGATGGCCGCTGAGCAGCGCGGCGGCGTCGGCCAGGGCGGCGCGGGCGTCCTGAACCGGCAGGTAGGGCAGGGGAGAGCGGGCCGCCTGCTCCTCACTGAGGCCCCCCTCACCCAGGGCCGCCACTGCGCCGCGCGCCGCCGCCTCCTGCAAAAAGTCGTGGCCGTCATGGGTCTGGCCCCGAATTGCTACGAACAAGGCCCCCGGCGTGACCCAGTCGGCGCGGTGGGTCACGCTGCTCACTTCGGCTGCCGGCCACGCCGCTGGCTCCGAACCTGGGTTGGGGCGCAGGGACAGGTGGGTAGCCAGGTCGGGCAGCAACATGACCGGCATCATAGCGGGGTGGCGGTGTCAGAATGGCGGCGGCGGGCAGAGTTGAGTCGCTCTGGTTCCCTGGGCCTCTGCGGGCATTGGTGTTTTCCCGTCCTCTTGCTGGCGTAGGCTGACGGGATGCCCCGTCCCCCAGCGTCCCGGTCTTCGGCTTCTCCCGGCACTCCTTCCGCGGCCGCTGCGCCCTGGCCCCGGCAGTGGCTGGGCCTGCTGCTGGGAGTGCTGCTGCCATTGCTGCTGGTGGGCTGGCTGGGGGACAAAGTGCTGGAGGGTGAGCGCCTACGCTCCGAAGCTCCGCTGATGCTGACACTGCACGGCTGGACGGGCGGCCGCCTGGATGCGCTGGCGGTCTGGTTGCACTTCTGGGGCGGACCCCGG
>JAUNHF010000108.1:0-4160 GCA_030524065.1 Deinococcus sp. | reverse complement strand
CTGCTGGGGGCTTGGTCCTGGCACACGCTAGGCCGGCGCGCAGCGCTGTTTACCCTGCTGGGCCCCGGCAGTGCAGTGGCGCTGGACGCCCTGATGAAGGTGCTGTTTTCCCGCCCCCGGCCGGAGCTGTGGCCCCGACTGGTGGAGGAGACCAGCGCCTCTTCTCCCAGTGGGCACGCCACCATGAGTGCGGCGCTTGCCACCTGGGCCGCGCTGCTGCTGTGGCCCCGCCTGGGCCGTTGGCGCTGGCTGGTCGTGCCCGCTGGCATCCTTTACGCCGGTACGGTAGGCCTTTCGCGGATCATTCTGGGGGTGCATTATCCCAGTGACGTGCTTGCCGGCTGGCTGACCGGCTTGGCGCTGGTGCTGGGGGTGTTCCGCCTGCTGGGCCGCCCACTGTGGCCGCGTGCGGGCGACCCTCTCCACTGGTCGCTGTTTCCCGTATACACGCCTCCTGCGTCCAGCGCCCGACGTGAACCTCCCTTTAGCTGAGGCTCCTGTAGGCCAGTGCGCAGGCCGCTAGGGTGGGCACCATGCAACTGGACATTCGCCACAACGAAACCGAGCAGCGCTATGAGGCTTACCAGGGCGGGCAGCTGGTCGGCCACCTTGCCTACGAAGATATAGGCAACGCTGCCCTACTCACCCACACCGAAGTTGACCCCCAGAGTGGTGGTCAGGGCTACGGCAGCGAACTGGTCGCTGGCGCGCTGGAAGGATTTCGCCAGCAGGGCAAGATGATCGTGCCTCAGTGTCCCTTCGTCGCCAGCTTCATCCAGAAAAACCCCCAGTATCTGGAACTGGTTCATCCCAACCAGCGCGGCCAGCTGGGCATGGAGGAACGCGAGAACCGCTGAGCATCCCGCCAACTGGCCGGCCAGGCTAACCTGTATAGCGGCTCATTGGGCAACCGGGAACAGCATGATGCTCTATTCCCGGTTGGTGTACGGCATGGTCGGCTGTCTGCCGAGGGGATACTTACTGGGCGGTAGCCCCCGAAGTCGTCTCGGTCGTGGCGGCGCTGCTCTCTTCCACGCTGCTTCCGCTGGCCGTCATGCCACTGGCTTCACTGGAACCCTCGCCGACCGCCTCACCAACAGCTGCGCCGCTGGCGGGGTCCGCCTCCAGACCAGCCCCCCCCTGGGTGGTGCTGGGAGTGCCGGTGGGAGCGTTGGTGCCCTCGGTGACGCTGGCCCCGGAGGTCATGGTCTCAGAGCTGGAGGCCGCGCTGGCTTCCTCCCCGCTGTCGGTGCTGATAGGCTGGTCGCTGCCCTGAACCTCCTGGCTTTGCTGACCAGCGCCCGCTTCGCCTTCCACTGGGTTAATGATTGGCATCTGGCCTGCTCCTTCGCCGGTGGCCGGCTGGGTGCGGACCTGGGTCACGCCCAAAAACAGCAGGGTCAGGGCGATAGTCAGGGCGGCGGCGATTGCTTCGGGGTATTTCACAGTTTCTCCTCCATCGATGGGACTAAGGCCGGGACAGGTCCGGCCTGGCCGGATTGTTCCGACTATAGCGCCAATATTCTCTTTGGCTCGCCGTCTGTCCCACGTCAAAAGGCAACGCGAGCAGACCATGAATTCATTTTATTAATAGGAGGATTACAAACGTACTCTGCTTTCTTCTTCCTACCCTCCCGTTCCCTATACTCAACCATGCTTCCCTTCTCCCGCCCAGACACCTTCCAGGCCAGCCCTGGCCCGCTCACCCCCCAGCATCAGCTGATCCTGTTCTCACCCGACGGCCGCAGCTTACAGGCCCCCGGTGCTGACGGCTGGCCGCGCCTGGGCACCCTGACCGGAGAGACCTGGAGAGAATCCCCAGTCAGCCTTGGCCGTTGGGAGGGTCAGGATTACGCTGTGGCCTACAGTACCCACCGGCTGACCGATGAGATCTCACTTCGCCAGCTTGCCGCTGGGCAGGAAGCGGCTGCCGGCCTGGCTGGATACGGCGCTCAGGTGCTTGATTTTCACAGGACCCACCGCTTTTGCGGACGCTGCGCCGCCCCCACCACAGCACTGGATCATGAGGTGGCCCGGCGGTGTCCGGCCTGTCAGTTGACCGTTTACCCACGGGTGGCTCCGGCAGTGATGGTGCTGATCTGGCGCGGTCAGGGTGAGAACCGGGAATTCCTGCTGGCACGTGGTCCCCGGCACGCCCCCGGTCTGTTCTCGGTGGTGGCAGGCTTCACCGAGCCGAGCGAAACCCTCGAAGCCTGCTGCCACCGAGAGGTCCTTGAAGAGCTGGGGGTCTTCATCAGGGAGCCACGCTATGTCATGTCGCAGCCGTGGCCGCTGCCGCACTCGCTGATGGTGGCGTTCAGTGCTGAATATGTCGGGGGCCAGATTACTCCGCAGCCCGGCGAGATCGAGGAGGCACACTGGTTTTCTATCGGGGCCTTGCCGCAGATTCCCGCGCCCTACAGCTGCGCTTATCATCTGATTCAGCGGAGTTTGCAGGAGGCCAGGGCTCCTCGTGACTGAGTTGCCCTGCCCACAAATCACAGAGTCTGGCTGACCGACTGACGCAGCAACGCTTACGCTTGCCCTTAGGGCTGATACGACGCTGCCGAACGCACAGAACCGAACAGTAGAAGTTGGACAGGCTAGAAATCGCACACCGCGGAGCGTAGCTCTGAGATTTGCCATTGGGGCATTTCTACACTGCCGAGCAGATCAGGCGGCAGAGCTGTATTTCCTAAAATCCGTTAGGAAAGAAGAGCGGCTATTTTTCCTGGAGCTTTACCCCACCCTGTACCCCTCGGCGTGCGCTCAAGGGGCCTTCTCGTCCATTCCAGGAGGGAGTAGCTTTTTTGCCTGCTCCAGACAGGCTTGCTGGACCCATATACCAACGGAGTGCCGCCTCCGTGCCATCCCATGCCCTCCCCGGCAAGCAGAAAGACCACGGATCGGACTCGCCCTTCCCTTGCCTCCCTCCCCGGCTTGGCTCTGCCAGAGACTGCAACTCGGGTAAGCTGCGGGATATGACTTCCCGCTCCAGTTTTCCACTGACGGACCGCTTCAGTCAGGCACTGCTGCTGGCTGCCCACTGGCACCACGGCCAGTACCGCAAGGTAGGTCCAGAGGAAACGCCCACGCTCCCCTATATCTCGCACCTGCTGGGCGTGGCCTCGGTGGCGCTGGAATTTGGAGCCACCGAGGACGAGGCGATCGCCGCGCTGCTGCACGACGCCCTGGAAGACGGCCCGGCCAACACCGGGCAAGACGCTGAGCGCCTGCGCGGAGAACTCCTGGACCGCTTCGGCCTGCGCGTGACTGTGTTGGTAGACGACGCCACCGACGCCGCGCCCCGCGCTGGACAAGCCAAAGCTCCCTGGGCTGAGCGCAAGCGGGCTTACCTGGCCCGCCTGGGCGAGCTGCCAGCGTCCTCGCTGCTGGTCAGCGCCGCCGACAAACTCCACAATGTCCGCACCATGTTGGTGGATGTCTTAGCACTACCGGACGCCGACCGCCCCGCTTATTTCGAGCGCTTTCAGCAAGGCCAGCTGGGCACCTTGCAGTATTACCGTGCGCTGGCCGACGCTTTTACGGCGGCGGGTGACCGTCTCAGCGAGCGTCCCCGCCTAAGAGAACTGTTCCGCGAACTGGAGCGTACCGTCAGCACCCTGGAAGCGGCCTGCGGCCTGAGCAGCGACGAACTTCGCCGCACGCCTAGCCCACTCCGGCTCCCGTCAGACCACTAAGGGGCGCGGACCACTCCCAGCGCCGCCCGTAGGTAAGGCGCCGTGCGGCTCTGTGCCGACTGTGCCACCTGCGCCGGGATGCCCTGGGCCACCACCTGCCCGCCGTCCTCACCCGCACCGGGCCCGATGTCGATCACCCAGTCGGAGGCGGCGACCACCTGCATCTTGTGCTCCACCACAATTACGGTGTCTCCGGCGTCCACCAGCTTGCCGAGTTGCTTTTGCAGGCGCTCGATGTCAGCGGGGTGCAGGCCGGTGGTCGGTTCGTCGAGGATGTAGACGGTGCCCCCGCGTCCGCTCCGGCCCAGTTCGGTCGCCAGCTTGACGCGCTGCGCCTCGCCGCCCGACAATTCGGTGGCGGGCTGGCCCAGGCGCAGATACCCCAGACCGACTTCGCGCAGCGTGTCCAGAGCGCGGAAAATGGCAGGCTCGCCCGCGAAGAACTCGTGGGCGGCGTCC
>JAUNHF010000107.1 GCA_030524065.1 Deinococcus sp. | reverse complement strand
GTGCCCCGCTTGCTGCCCTGCACTCTGACGGGCCTTGCTGCGCCACTCTGCTAGGCCGGGCGCCCCAGAGCAGTTCTCAGAATGGAGTACCTGGCCAAAAAGCATCAGCAGGCACTCCATTCTTTGGCCTTCTCTACCATCTTTCACTCGCGCCGCTTGCCACAAAGAGCTTTTTCTTTTTGGCGAATGCTCTAGAACAGCAGCTCTACTTCGTCGTCCTGCTGGGCTGGGTCATTCAGCGGCAGCGCCAGCGTGAATTTGGACCCGTATCCGCGCTCGGATTCCACCCAGATGCGGCCCCCATGTTCCTCGGCAGCCAACTTGCAAAAAGCCAGCCCCATGCCGGTATCAAAGCGCCCATGCAGGGTCAGGCGCGACTGCTCAAAGGCGGCAAACAACCGGGGGATGTCCTCGGCGGGGATGCCCTCGCCGTCATCAGATACGCTCAGGTGCAATTCGGCACCGACCACGCAGGTCTCCAGCCGGATAGCGCCGCGCTGCGTGGTGTGCTTGAGTGCGTTGCTGAGCAAATTGGCAAGCACCCGGCGCAGCATGGTGGGGTCGGCGCTCAGCGGGGGCATAGGGGCCAGCCCAATGCTCAGTTGCCGGTCGCTCAGGCCAGCGCCCACGTCGCCCAGCGCTTGCTGCACAGTCTGTTCCAGATGGTCGCGGCTCAGCAGCTCACGCTTGAGATGCATTTTGCCCGCCTGAATCTTGCGGACATCCAGCATGTTGAGCGACAAGTGCAGCAGGTGACTGGTCTCGTCGCGGGCCACTTCCAGCAGGTCCTTGGCGTCCGGGGGCAGGCGCGGGTCGTCGGCCACCACTTCCAAAAGGCCCAGAATGGCCGTGATCGGGTTTTTCAGGTCATGCACCAACATATGCACCAGCTGGTCGCGCACCCGCTCCTCGCGTTCCCATCCTTCCAGGGCAGTTTCCACCTGCCGCAGCTGAAAGCGTAGTCCTTCGTGCATTCCGGCCTGCCGCAACAGGGCCTGGGCCTGAGCGGCCAGCAGGTGCGGCGGCGTACTTACCGGCAAGGTCACGTCCGCTCCGGCGGCCAGCAGCGCCGTCCACTGGTCCGGGCGGTCCAGCAGCAGCCAGCTGGTGACCTCCAGCCCCCGGTGGCGGCGCAGCAGGGGCAGCATTTCAGTCCAGTTGCCGGGCTCGGCGCCGCTGACGATCACCACGGCGCCGGGCCGGGTGTGCTCTGGCAGCCGCAGCAGCGTGTCCACATCGGGCACCACCTGCACGGTAATGTCCACCAGTTCGGCTTCCAGGCGGCCCGGCAGGTCAGCGGCGCCGCCCATCACCAGCAGCAACTGACTGTGCCCCGCAATCACAGAGGGCGCTCCTCAAGGAATTTGGCGTTAGCGGACAAGGTAGCCCTGCTCCCGGAAGCGGGTCAACCACGGTTCAATCTCAGAAAGGGGCGTGTCGTGTTCCAGCGCAAACTCGGCTGGGCTGAGCCCCTGCAAAAGGGCTGTCATCAGCAGCAGCGGCAGGCCCTGGCCGAACTCGCTGCGGAATTCGCTGTGGGCAGCCGTGATGGGGCTCAGCACGTCTCGGCCGCGCAGGGTGGGCGCATAGGTGGCGTGCGCCCACCCTGCCAGGTGCCGGGGCAGCACCAGCGGCTGCGGCAGCCCGGTCACCGGAAAGGCGGCCTCGTAAGGCAAGCTGGCGTCCAGGGTGGCGACCGCCTCGCCCTGCGCGTACAGCACTGCCCCGTCTGGGCGGGCGTACACACCGCTGAATTCGGGGCTCAACTCGAATTTTTGGGCGCCCGCACCCAGGCCGCTCAGCAGCTCGGCGTAGATGGTGGGCAAGGGATAGGCGCTCAGGCTGGCACCGCCCTGGTACGCCAGGATCAGTTCACCCAGCGCCTGTTGCCCCACAATGCTCTCGCCTGGGACCGTTTTGCCGCTGTGCAGGTGGTCAGAGGCGGCCGCCACCGGCCGGCCCCGCAGCAGCAGCACCCAGACATTGTGCCCCTCAGCTTGGACATGCAGATAACCGCTCCAGCCCTGCACCTGCAAGTGCGAAAGATAAATGTACAGGTCGCAAAACTCGCTGTTCAGGCCCAGTTGGCTGGGGGGCACGTCCGGCAAGAAACGCGCCAAGAAGGGCTGCACCTCCTGAAACCGGGGACGCAGGCGCGGCAATTCCGGGGCAGCTGTCACAGGTGCAAGTGCTTGGGCAGGCGCGGAGGCAGCCGCTTTGGCCGCGTCGCTGCTGCGGCGGCTGGTGCGGGTGGGGCGTGGGGTGTCTCCTTCAGGCATGGGTCTTCTCCAGGGCGGCCAGGGTGTTAGACCGCCAGCGCAGATCAGTTTAACGTAAGGGTCGGCGGCGCTGTGGCCTGGGAAGCAAAACTGTCAGTCGTCTGTTTTGGCCGGTGCCTTCTCTGGCGCCTTCTCCTGCGGCTTTTCAGGCCATGCGGGCAAAGGGTGACTGGGCAAGGAGCGCAGGTGCTGGCGGTAATGCTGGGCGTTGGATACGTAGCGGGCGGCATTTTCAAAGCTGGCGGCTGGGCCGATGACCCGCGCCGGGACGCCCACGGCCACCATACCGTCGGGCACCTCATCGCCCTCACGCAGCAGGGCACCGGCCCCCACGACCGCACCCCGGCCAACCCGCGACCCGCTCAGCAGCGTGGCTCCCATACCAATTAGGCTGCCCTGAGCGCAGTGGGCACCGTGTACCACCGCGCTGTGGCCCACCGTCACGTCTTCTTCCAGAATGCAGGGGCAACCCCGTTCAGTGTGGAGCACGGCGCCGTCCTGCACGTTGGAGCGTGCGCCCACCCGCACAGGCTCGATATCGCCGCGCAGCACCGCGCCAAACCACACCGAGCTGTTTTCGGCCAGCTCTACGGTGCCGATCACAGCGGCGGTGGGCGCCACATAGGCGCTAGGGTGCAGCTGCGGCACCCGCTCGCCCAGCGCGTACAGGGGGCCGCTGGCGTGTGCCCGCCGCTGGCGCTGCTCCTCGGCTTGCCACAGCAGCTGCTGATCTTCGGGAAAGTTCAGCCGGCCAGCCGCTTCGGGCACGGCGTAAAATCCTCCCGCCTGAAAGGTGTCCTCCAGCTGCACCGCTTCAGTCAGGGCGTTCATCAGAAACCAGCTGATCACCCGCCGCTGGCCGCGCGCATTGGTGTAACGCGTGGGAGGCAGCCAACCGAGTTCGGCCGCTTCTACGCCAGTCTCTTCCAGAATCTCACGCGTGGCCGTCTGCACGGGCAGCTCACCGGCTTCCAGATGTCCTTTGGGAAAGGTCCAGCTGCCGTCGCGGTACTGCACCAGCAGCACCTGCCCAGCGGCGTTGAACACCACCCCGCCAGCGCCCGGCTGAACCTCCGGGTTGGGGGTTGCAGTCACGTCTCGGTCATCCATGCGGCCAGTATAGGAGAAGCGGTTCAGCGTCCCCGCTGGCCTCAGGGTTCCCGGGTCACGCTCCCTCACTCCAGCATAGAAATCGGGTGCACGGTGCCAAGCACGCAGCCGCTGCATAAAGCTGGCCTTCACCATCTGACACATCCCCCCGCTCCGCGTGTCATAATCAGTCTGTCTGAGCACCAGCCAAGACAAGTGGTAGCTGCCCAATGGGTAGGTATCGGCTGCGCTGCACAGATGCAAGGAGATGTATGCCTCAAGGACGAGTAAAGTGGTTTAGCGTGGAAAAAGGGTATGGCTTCATTGAGCATCCCGGAAACCCCGATGTGTTCGTGCACTACAGCGCCATTCAGAGCGGCGGTTTCCGCAAGCTCAACGAAGGCGATGAAGTCGAGTTCGAAGTTGGTGACGGTCAGGGCGACCGCGGCCCCCAGGCCAAGAACGTGGTTGTGACCAACGCCGCTCCGGTGAGCGACCGCAACGAACGCTGGTAAGTTTTCAGTCCGTCGCTGAACCATTCGGTGAGCCCCTACGCGGGCAGCCATAATAATGTTGGTTGTAGTGACAGCCGCCTCCCTGTGAGGCGGTTTTTTTTGGTGTGTGAAGTGGGGAGGCAGGTTTTCTGCCGCCTCCCCACTTTTTGCCGGCCTGCCTCAGCCAAGGGTGACGGGTGCGGCTGGCTGGGCTTCATCCTGCTGGGCCGCCGTGTCCTGCGAAAAAGTGGGCAAGATCACTTCTAGCCCCTGACCCTGTGCCCAGGCGGCAAATTCCTGCAAGCCCGCGTGGAACATCAGCGGGCGCTTTTCGCGCTTGCCCCACTTGCGCTTGCCGGCCGGCAGTTCGGGGTCGGGGACCAGGGCCCAGTTCACGTTCATCGGCTGGAAGCCTTTGGGGTTGGCACTTGCCAGGTAGTGAACCAGTCCTCCCAGCATGCTGGTCTGCGGCGGTGCGCTGGGCTCCAGTCCCTGTGCCAGCCGGGCAGCGTTGAGGCCAGCCAGCCAGCCGGTCGCGGCCGATTCCAGGTAGCCTTCGGTGCCGGCCAGTACGCCAGCCACGAATTTCTGGGGATCGGCCCGCAGCTGCAATGTTTCGCGCAGCACCTGCGGCGCATTGAGGTAGGTGTTGCGGTGCATTACGCCGTAGCGCACGATTTCGGCGCCCGCCAGCCCTGGGATCAGGCCCACCACTTCCTTTTGGTCCCCCCACTTCAGGCCAGTCTGGAAGCCCACCAGCGACCACATCCGCCCCTGTGCGTCTTCTTGGCGCAGCTGCGCGACAGCGTAGGGCCAGCGTCCGGTTTTGGGATCATCCAGGCCCTTGGGAGACATCGGGCCAAAACGTGGCGTGTCCGGCCCACGCCGCGCAATTTCTTCAATGGGCATGCAGCCTTCAAAGAATTCCAGCTTTTCCCAGTCGTGCGGTGTGTGGGTCCGGGCCGTCTCCAGCGCCTCAATAAAGCGCAGGTACTCTTCTTTGGTGAAGGGGCAATTGATGTAATCGGCGCTCTGGTCGTAGCGCCCTGCCCGCCAGGCCACGTTCATGTCTATGCTGCTCACGTCCAGCACCGGGGCGGCGGCGTCGTAAAAGCTCAGGCGCTCGCTGCCGGTCAGGCGGGCCAAGTCTTCGGCCAGGGCGTCGGAGGTAAGGGGTCCCGAGGCAATCACGCAAATGCCGTCAGGTACGCGCTCTACCTCTTCTTCCACCACCGTGATCAGAGGGTGGCTGCGGACCCGCTCGGTCACGCGGGCGCTAAAAGCGTCGCGGTCCACCGCCAGGGCGTTCCCGGCAGGCAGCCGGCTGCGGTCGGCGCTGTCCACGACGGCGCCCCCCACCGATCGCAGTTCGGCCTGAAGCATGCCCTTGGACTGCATTTCGCCCTCACCGCCCAGGCTGGTTGAACAGACCAGTTCGGCAAAGTCGCCGGAGCGGTGCGCCGGGGTCATCTTGCGCGGGCGCATCTCGAAAAGCCGCACGCGCACCCCCTGCGAGGCGGCGCTCAGGGCGGCTTCGGACCCGGCCAGGCCAGCGCCAATTACGGTGATTTCAGGCATTGTCATCGTGCCAGTGTAGCGGGCAGGGCAGGGGCCGGCGGCTGCGGCGTTCACCTTTGGCCCGGCCGGGAGCGGTGACGGGGCTGTCATAGCGGCACTTTTACAGTGAAGAACGTGAGCATAGGAAGGTCCCCAGAGTGACGGCCCCCACGACTGCCGGGATGCGGGGTGCCCGGCCGGCCGTGCAGGCCAGCTTGCGCCTTCAGATCACGGCGGTGATCGCCCTGCTGGCCTTTTTGCCCAATCTGGTGGTCACGGTGGTGGCTGGCCCCCGCTTGCCGGCGGTGACCCTGGCCGTCTGGATCGGGTTGGTGGCGCTGCTGTCGGGCATGATCGCCTGGCTGCTCAGCGGCGTGCTGCTGCGGCCACTGCTGCGGCTGCATGCCGAAGTGGAGCAGGGCGATTTCGGAGCCCCCCGTGACGACGACCCAGCTGAAATTCAGGCGCTGCGCTTGGCCTTTGCGGGGTTGCTGGCCCGCCTGGGCACCGAGCAGGGCCGCCGCAACGCCTTTATGGCGACGCTGGTGCATGACCTCAAAACCCCGCTGATCGCCACCGGGCATTTGGTCCATTCGCTGACCCATTTTGACCTGACGGCCTCTCAAAAAGCCGAAATCAGTGAGAACCTGCTGGCCGAAAACCGCCGCCTGCTGACCCTGGTCAGCCAGATGGCGGATGCCCACCGCTTTGAGCGCGACGATGTGCGGCTGAACCCTCATCCCACCGACCTGCGCTCGCTGCTGGAGCGGGTGGCGGGGCGGCACCCCGGTTCAGCCGACCGTGGGCTGACCCTGCGGGTTCAAGGTGAAGGGCAGGCGGTGGTGGACGCCGCTGTGCTGGAGCGCGCAGTGACCAACCTGACGGACAATGCCCTGCGGTATGCCCGCTCAAAGGTGGTGCTGGCAGTAACGGCCGAGGGTCTGGAGGTCTGCGACGATGGCCCCGGCCTGAGCGCCGCACTGGACGACCTGGCCCAGCCGTTCAACAGCCAGCCGGCCCTGATCGCCGGGCAGCACTACACCGCCGGCACGGCGGGCCTGGGGC
>JAUNHF010000106.1 GCA_030524065.1 Deinococcus sp. | reverse complement strand
GCCAGCGGATTTTGATGGCGGATATAGACGAAGCGCGTGACCGGGTACTGATGGGTCCGGAGCGGCGCAGCTTGGTGATTCAGGAGGCCGACCGGCGGATCACCGCCTACCACGAGGTGGGGCACGCCCTGGCGGCCTACCTGCTGCCCCACGCCGATAAGGCCCACAAGCTGACCGTGGTGCCGCGTGGCCGGGCACTGGGCGCAGCGCTGTACACCCCCGAAGACCGGCTGCACCTGACCCGCAGCGCCATGCTGGACCGGCTGTGCGTGGCGCTGGCGGGGCACGCGGCCGAGGAGGTGGCCGTGGGCGAAGTGACCACGGGGGCTGCCAACGATTTTCAGCAGGCTACGGCATTGGCCCGCCGGATGGTGACCGAATGGGGCATGAGCGAGGTTGGCCCGCTGGCCCTGGCTGAGGAGGGCGCCTCGTATTTGGGTTATGGCCCGCAGCCGGCCAGCTACAGCGACCAGACCGCCGAGGCGATAGACCGTGCCGTATCTGGTCTGCTGAACGGCCAGTACCGCCGCGCCACTGCCCTTCTCACCGAGCACGTTCATCTGCTGCACCGCCTGACGGATGTCCTGCTGTCCCGCGAATCGCTCAGCGGCGAGGAGCTGGCCGCCGTGGTTCAGGGCGGCACCTTGCCGGCGGCCAGCACGGCGGCGGCGGCAGCCCCCGAACCCCGGCCCCGGCTCAAGCCCCGGCTGGCCTAAAGCGCTGTTGTCCTGCGCCCGTTCTGGCTGACTGCGGGACTGCCTCTTTGTGCGCCGCGCCGCCCTGCCCTGAGCCGGTGCACATTTCTCATGTCCGGGGCCGCGTTAGGCTGACACCCCACCGGGCTGGGCGCAGGCGTGTGTGCCGCCCCGCTTCCGTCTCTCATTATCAGGAGGTCCATCATGGCTCAGACCACCGTTCAAACCACTGTGTCTCTTCTTGGCCCCGGCCAGCCACCCCTCGCGCCGGCGCTGCATGAAGAGGTGGCGCAGTTTCTGTTTACTCACCTTGAGGAGTACGGCGATGACCTGCCCGACATCCAGGCTTGCCTCGACTACGCCGGGGAACGCGGCGGCGCTGTCTTTATGGCCCGTGAGGGGGGGCGCCTGCTGGGCGCGTCTATCACCAACCGCACTGGCATGAGCGGCTTTATCCCGGAAAACATCCTGGTTTATATCGCTGTGCACGGTGACAGCCGGGGCAAGGGCGTAGGCAAGAGCCTCATGGAAGCCATCACGGGCACCCTGGCCGGCTCTATCGCGCTGCATGTAGAACCGCACAACCCTGCCCGCGCCCTGTACGAGCGCTATGGCTTTACCAACAAGTACCTCGAAATGCGGCTGACACGCTGATGGCCTATATCACCCTCAACCGCGACAAGCTGGCCCACAACTACGCTCAGCTTCAGGAGCTGTTCGCCGCCCAGGACATCGAATGGGGAGTGGTGACCAAGCTGTTTTGCGGCAACGAACTGTTTATCGGCGAGGTGCTGCGTCTGGGCGTGCGTGAGGTGCTCGATTCCCGCATCAGCAATCTGCGTGTGATCAAAGAACTCTGCCCCGAAGCCCAGACCATCTATATCAAGCCGCCCGCCTGGGACTACGTCGAAGACCTGGTGCGCTGGGCCGACGTGTCGTTCAACACCGAGCTGGAAACGTTGCAGCGCATCTCGCAAGAGGCGGTGCGCCAGGGCCGTATCCACAAAGTCATCATCATGATCGAGATGGGTGACCTGCGCGAAGGCGTGATGCGCGAGGACCTTGACCAGTTGTACGCGCAGGTGTTCGGCCTGCCGGGGATCGAGGTGATCGGCGTGGGCACCAACCTCAACTGCCTGAATGGCGTGATGCCCAGCGAGGACAAGCTGATTCAGTTGGGGCTGTACCGCACCATTTTGGAGCTCAAGCACGGAGTCAAGATTCCCTGGGTGAGCGCCGGCACCACCGTGACCTTGCCGCTGCTGCGGCGTGGGCAGTTGCCGGCCAGCGTGAACCACTTCCGGGTGGGCGAGGCGCTGTACTTCGGGGCCGACCTGTTCGAGGAAAGGACCTTCGAGGACATGCACGACGACGTCCTGGAACTGCACGCGCAGGTGATTGAACTGTCTGAAAAGCCGATGAATCCGTCCGGGCCGTTGGGCAAAAATCCTTTTGGCGTGAGCGCCGAGAGCGACTATGAACAGGGCGCCACGGCCTACCGCGCCATTTTGGATGTGGGCTACCTGGACGTTTCGCCGCAGTACCTGATTCTGGAAGACGAGTCGCTGGGTGTGCTGGACGCCAGTTCCGACATGCTGGTGCTGGACGCGGGCGAAAATGCGGCGGGGCTGAAGGTGGGCGACCACGTCTGCTTCCGCCTGAAATACATGGGCGCCCTGCACCTGATGAACTCGGCTTACATCGACAAGGTGGTGCTTAGCAGTGCGGGTGAGCGGCTGGGCGAGCAGCTGGCCATGCCCCGCGACTGAGCCCAGACCAAAGCGGGCCGTTACAGTTCAGAACTCAGCCAAGCCACCAGTGCGGCGGCGCTTTGCGCGGCTCCCAGTTCCGCTACGCGCTCGCCGGCCCACAGGCTCAGCCACTCGGGGCGGTGCTGCCGGGTCGCCTCGGCCCGCAGCGGCTGGGTAAGCGCGTTCTGGGCCGGGTAGGGCAGTGCCGGGTCCACCGCTGCCAGCCGGTTGACCAGCCCCCGCGCCAGCCGTCCCGAAGGCCCCCGCGTCAGCACGGTCGCGGCCGCCTCGCCGCCCTGGCGGGCACCTTCCAGCGCTTCCCGGTAGGGCGCCGAGGTTCCGGCCTCGCGGGCCAGCAAAAAGGCGGTGCCGCACTGCGCCGCTTCGGCGCCGGCGCCCAGTGCCCGGCGAACGTCGCCCGGCGTCGTCAGCCCGCCGGCGGCAATCACTGGCCGCCTCAGCGCCAGCAGGTCGCGGGTCAGCTCCAGCGTGGGGGCCAGGGCGTCGGTCTGCCAGCCGCCCCGGTGTCCACCTGCCGCGCCGCCCTGCGCCACCAGCGCATCCGGGTTCAGCTGCGCGGCCTGCTGCGCTTCTTCCCGGCTGGTCACTGTCACCCAGACCTGGGTGCCCTGAGCCTGGAAGGCCCGCACCACGTCTGCGTCTGGCAGCCCAAAAGTAAAGGAGACGGCCGCTGGAGGAGCCGCCAGCACCGCGCGCAGCTGGCCGCCGAAGTCAGCGGCGTAGGGCGGCTTCAGGGCCGGGCGGGGGAGCCCCAGGTCATCCAGCATGGGCTGAAGCGCGTCCAGGGCCGAGGCCAGCTCGGCTTCGCTGAACTGCGGCTCTGGGTCCGGCACAAACAGGTTCACCATAAACGGCTGCGCGGTCAGCTGCCGGATGTGGGCCAGCTCCGCCGCCAGCCGCTCGGCACTCAGGTAACCGGCACCGAGCGAGCCGAGTGCCCCCGCCTCGCTGACGGCCGCCACCAGTTCCGGGGTGGTGACGCCGGCCATCGGGGCCTGAACAAGTGGCAGGCGGGAGGGGACAGCGGCGCTGGCGGGCATACCTGCATGTTAGGCCGGGTGATGCCAGGTCGGCTGGCCCTGGGCCGGGTCACGCTCAATTGGGCGCCCTGGCTCACGGTGATGGCAGCGAGCTGGGCACAGAATGCCGGCATGACTCTTCCCACGCCCCGCCTGAGCATTGACATCTGGTCTGACATCGTCTGCCCGTTTTGCTACATCGGCAAGCGCGAACTGGAGCGCGCCCTGGCCGACTTTCCGCAGCGTGAGCAGGTGGATATTCGCTGGCACAGCTTCGAGCTGGATCCCAGCATCCCAGCCGATCCGGGCGGCACTCTGGTGCAGGCCATCGCGGCCAAGTACGGCCTGGACGAGGCCCAGGCTGCCGCTTCGCAGGAGCAGATCGCGGCGCGGGCGGCCTCGGTGGGCCTGGAGTTCAACTGGCGTCAGGCCCGCTTCGGCAACACCTTTGATGCCCACCGGCTGGTTCATCTGGCCGGGCAGCATGGGCTGGCGGACGCCGCCCACGAGCGGCTGATGCAGGCCTACTTCACAGAGGGCCAGCTGGTGTCCGACCCGGTCGTGCTGCGCCGCTTGGGCAGCGAGATCGGTCTGCCCGCCGCCGAGGTGGACCGGGTGCTGGGCAGCCATGCTTACGCCCACGAGGTCCGGGCCGACGAAGCCCGCGCCGGCGCTCTGGGCATCCGGGGCGTGCCGTTTTTTGTGCTGGGCGGTCAGTATGGGGTCAGTGGTGCCCAGCCGGCCGACGTGCTGCGTGCGGCGCTGGAACAGGCCTGGGCCGCCCAGCACCCTCAGCCGCTCACGCTGCTCGGCGACCAGGCCAGCGCGGTCTGTGAAGACGGTGCCTGCGCCATGCCTGAGCAGCCCGGCAGCGCTCAGGGTTCCTGAGCCGCGAATGGAGGGCCGGTTAGGGCGGAATGTGCCGGCTCTCCGCACCGCTGCGCAGCTGGACTTCTAGACTGCCGCTATGACCAAATCCAACTGGACCCCCGAGGGCTACCGCAAACCGGCCGACACGGAACTGCGCACGCAGCTGACCCCCGAGCAGTATCAGGTAACCCAGCACGAAGGCACCGAGCGCGCCTTTACCGGCGAGTACTGGGACACCACCGAAGACGGCATCTATGTGGATGTGGTGTCGGGCGAGCCGCTGTTCAGCTCCCGTGACAAGTACGATGCCGGCTGTGGCTGGCCCAGCTTTACCCGCCCTATTGCGGACCTCACCGAAAAGACCGACTTCAAGCTGATGTACCCCCGCACCGAAGTGCGCTCGCAGGTGGCCGACTCGCACCTCGGGCATGTGTTTCCCGACGGCCCTCAGGACCAGGGCGGGCTGCGCTACTGCATCAACTCGGCGGCGCTGCGCTTTGTTCCGCTCGCGCAGTTGGAAGCTGAGGGGTACGGCGAGTACCGGCAGCTGTTCGGCTGAGCGTTGGTCGCCCCCGGAACGCCTGGGGGCACCAGTGCGTATGAAGGGAAAGAGGGCCGCCGCTCTCTTTCCCGCTTTTCGTCTGTCTGGACGTTTCATCTGCACCCGGCGGCGCTCCTCCCAAAGTGGGATGTTTCCGCTGGCCGCCGCCGCTAGAACTGAATCCAAGGAGTTCCTCATGACCGATCAAGACCTGCAACTGCTTCCCCCCGAGCCGCTGGAAGCCCCCCGTCCAGTGCCCCTGATTCGCCAGGAACAGGGCGACGAGATGGTCCGGCTCAGCGACACGGAAAAGACCGACCTTCAGCGCCGCGCCGAGGACTTCGTGACTGGCCTGCTGCGGGGTGACAGCCAGGCCCTGAGCTTCACCGAGGGCACCCGTTCGCTGCACAACTTGGGGCAGGAGGAGATCCGCCAGGCGTCCAGTGTCAGCAGCCGGCTGCTGGACCGGCCCATGGCTTCCCAAAAGGGTCTGCAAGAAGGTGAAGGCGGCAAGGTCGCCAGCGGCCTGCTGGACCTGCGGCGGACCATCGAAAGCCTTGACCCCTCACGCGAAAGTGGTTTATCCCCCAAGAAACTGCTGGGCCTGATTCCTTTTGGCCGCAAAGCCGAGAATTACTTTCAGCGCTACCAGTCGTCCCAGGCCCATCTGAACGCCATCTTGAACACCCTGTACCGGGGCCAAGACGAACTGCGCAAGGACAACGCCTCCATCGAGCAAGAAAAGGTCGGACTCTGGGAGCTGATGCACAAGCTGCGCAGCTATATCCAGCTGTCGCGGGCCATTGATGAGAACCTGAGCGCCCGCCTGCCCGAATTGCAGGCCCGCGACCCGGAGATGGCGCGGGTGGTGCAAGAAGAGCTGCTTTTCGCCGTGCGCCAGCGCACCACCGACCTGCTGACACAGTTGGCCGTCAGTGTGCAGGGCTATATGGCGCTTGATCTGGTGCGCCGCAACAATCTGGAGCTGATCAAGGGTGTGGACCGTGCCACCACCACCACGGTCAGTGCGCTGCGTACTGCGGTGATCGTGTCACAGGCACTCAGCAGTCAGAAGCTGGTGCTGGACCAGATCACGGCGCTGAACTCCACCACCACCAACATGATTGAGGCGACTTCGGCAATGCTGCGTCAGCAGGGAGCGCAGATTCAGCAGCAGGCCAGCAGTGCCACCATTGACGTGAACCGGTTGCAGGCCGCGTTCGACAACATCTACGCCGCCCTGGACGATGTCAGCACCTACCGCCTGCGCGCCCTGGACTCCTTCGCGCAGACCACGGCGGCCCTGCAACAGCAGGTGGATAGCGCCAATACCTACTTGAACCGCGAACGCCGCGTGCTGGACAGTGACTTGACCCGCCAGCTCACCGATACCCCTCCCGAGATGAAACTGAAGCTCTAGGATTTCCGCCCGCTCAGCTTCAGCAGCAGCGCTCTGAACTATAGGAGCAGCACTGCGCCGGACCAGGATTTCGGCGTGCTGAACGCGTTTGGCATTCACTCCCAGACTGGGTTTGCCGGAGGGGTTGACACACTGCGGGGATCTCTGTATAGTTTCTGAGCCTCGAACGAAGAG
>JAUNHF010000105.1:3929-6506 GCA_030524065.1 Deinococcus sp. | reverse complement strand
TTTATTCAGACCACCTACACCGCCTACATCCACCGTAAAGACGCCCAACCAAACCACCTACGGCTGCGGGAATCCATCGCCGACTGTCAGGGTGGCGTAGCCGAACTGCTGACCAAGACGGTCAATCAGGGCGCACTGGACCAGGAAGTTAGCGCGGAGGACCGCGAGAAGCTGCTGGACGCCCTCAAGACCTGGGGCGTGCTGGACCGTGATGGACGCTATACCACCTCGCTGGACACCAGTGGCGTGCGCGGCTACCGGATAGACCCCGCCGACCGGCTGCAAGAAGGCACGCCCTCGGAAGTTCAGCCGCTGGGCTGGCTGCTGGAACACGACTTCTGGGAGGATGCTTATACCGGCACCCACTATTCGTACCAGGGGACCATCTTTCAGCCGGTGGGGGGAATGGACCGCATCGCGGCGGGCTTCGAGCGTCAGGTGGGCCGCCTGTTTACCTACGGCGCGGAGGTGAACAGCCTGACGGTGACTGACCGCGAAGTGAGCGTGACCTACACGGACCGTGCGTCTGGTCAGCAGCAGCAAGTTGTGGCCGATTACTGCATCTGTACCATTCCGCTCAGCATCCTTTCGCAGCTTCAGGTGCAGGTGAACCGGGAGCTGGAAGGAGCCATTCGGCAGGTGGCCTACGCGCCATCATTCAAGGCGGGCATCCAGGCGGGGCGCTTTTGGGAGCGCGACGAGCGCATCTACGGCGGGGTGACCTATACCGACTTGCCCAACCAACTGATTTCCTACCCGTCCTACGGCATGAACCAGTTGGAAGACGGAGTGCTGCTGGCGGGCTATCAGTTCGGTGCGTGGGCCACCAAATACTCCGCTATGGAGCCAGAGGAGCGGCTGCGGCTGATTCGTGAGGATGTCACCCGGATTCACCCGCAATTGCCACAGCACTACCGCACTGGCGTGACCGTGGGCTGGCACCGCGTCCCCTGGACACTGGGCTGTTACGGCATGTACACCGACGAGGGCCGCAAGGGGCCATATGAGGTGCTCTCGCGCCGCCACGGCCGCCTGATGTTGGCTGGTGAGCACATCAGCTACTGGAACGGCTGGATGGAAGGTGCTCTGCTGTCGGGCATCAGTGCCCTGGAGGCCATTCACGAGGCGGCGCAGGCCGAGGGGGGCACGGGAGCGGGCAGTGGCGACTGAGTTTCTGAGCTTTGTCTCCAACTTGGTCGGCGCTGTTACCGTGCCGCCGCTGCCGCCCGCTGCTGACATGCCGGGCCTGCCCATCGGTGAGATGAACTCGCTGAACCCGGCGGGGCCAGCCGCGCAGGAAATCAGCCGACTGTGGGACATCCTGCTGTGGGTATCGGTGGCGATCGGCGTGCTGGTGGTTGGTGGTCTGTTTGCCGCACTGCGCCGTGCCCGCGAGAACGAACGGGAGTTGGCCGCTGAGCCGCTAGAGGCTCCGAAGAAAGGTGAACAAGCGGTGATGTGGCTGGGAGCCAACGTGCCAGCCCTGATTCTGGCGGTGGTGTTCGGGTTTACCGTGCGGACGCTCAACGTCCTCGCCGGCCCGCCGCCGCGTGAGGACGCCCTGACCTTGCAAGTGGTCGGGCACCAGTACTGGTGGGAGTTCCGCTACCTGCGGCCCGGCGAGACCGGCGAAGCCGCAGTGATTACTGCCAATGAATTGCAGCTCCCGGTCGGTCAGCGCATCCGGGTCGAGCTGACGGCCAGCGACGTGATTCACTCGTTCTGGGTGCCTGCACTGGCGGGCAAAATGGACACCATCCCCGGCCAAACCAACGAGTTCTGGATTCAAGCGGACAAAGAAGGGCTATACCGGGGTATCTGCGCCGAGTTCTGCGGTACCCAGCATGCCAACATGCACTTTCTGGCCCGTGCGGTGCCCGCCAATGACTTTGAGCAGTGGCTAACGGCGCAGGCTGCCGACGCTGCCGACGTGGACGGCGACGACCTGGCCGTACGGGGCCGCCAACTGTTCAATCAGCGTGGCTGCGCGGCCTGTCACAATGTGCGCGGCCACACCACCCAGAATCTGGTCAACAACGTCGGCCCTGACCTGACCCATTTCGCCTCGCGGGAAACCATTGCGGCGGGCATGCGGCCCAACACACGCGGACACCTGAGTGGCTGGGTGCTCAATGCCCAGGGGGTCAAACCGGGCAACCTGATGCCGCCAGTCAACCTCAGCGGTGAGGAGCTGGACGCCATGCTGGCCTATCTGGAGGCGCTGCGATGACTCCTGAGCGCCAGCATCCGGAGCAGGTCCAGACCCGCTTGCCTGCCGCGCAGGCCGCCGCCTTGGACATAGTTCCTGGTGACCCGGGCGTACCGCCGGTCAGGCACCAGAGCGCCTGGCTGCTGTCGGCGGGCATTCTCAGCCTGCTCGGTGTGGTGACGGCGGTGCACCTGTACCACGCCATAGGCACGCGGCCCACCTTCAGCCTGGCGCATCAGGCCAGCGGCGACCCTGCAGTCGGCCAGCAGTTGTACCGGGCTTACGGCTGCGGGTCGTGCCACACCGACCATCCCCTCAGCACCAGCCGCGGCGAGGTCGGCCCCCGGCTGAACGACTTTGCCCACAGC
>JAUNHF010000105.1:0-3918 GCA_030524065.1 Deinococcus sp. | reverse complement strand
AACTGCCCAACAACGAGGCCAATCTGGTGCGCTTCCTTCAGGCACCGCAGGCCACCGTGCCCGGCACGGCCATGCCGAATCTGAATGTGAGCGAGCCCGATGCCCGTAACATCGCGGCTTACCTTTACACCCTGGGGGTGCCACCACAATGAGTCTGACCGAACGTGACCTGCGCCGCTTGCCCGCGCATGACCGCCCCGCCCCTGTGCCGCAGGTGCAGACCCCCGAGCAGGCCGCCCCCGATGTCGAGCGCCTGGAGCGCGGCTGGTTCAACTCCACCGGTATCTGGGGCTGGTTTACGGCGGTCAACCACCGCACCATGGGCGTGCGCTTTATCGTGACCGCTTTCGTGTTCATGCTGATTGCCGGGGTGCAGGCGCTGATGATGCGGCTGCAACTGGCTGCCCCAGAACTGAACCTCATCACGCCGGAGTATTACAACGGCCTGTTCACCATGCACGGCACCACCATGCTGTTCCTGTTCGCCGTGCCGATGGCGCAGGGCCTGGCCATCTATCTGCTGCCGCTGATGTTGGGCAACCGCGATATGGCCTTTCCAAGACTGGGAGCCTTCGGGTACTGGACGTACCTGTTTGCGGGCCTCTCGCTGTACGCCTCGGTGGTGCTGGGCGAGTACCCCAACTCCGGCTGGTTCGCCTACCCGCCGCTTTCGACCGAGTTTGCACCAGGGCGCGGCATGGACTGGTGGTCTACCGCGATTACCTTTCTGGAAATCAGCGCCCTGGCAACCGCTGTGGAAATCGTGGTGACCGTCTTCAAGACCCGCGCTCCCGGCATGTCGCTGGCGCGGATGCCGCTGTTCGTCTGGTCGGTGCTGGTGATGGCCTTTATGATGATTTTCGCCATGCCAGCGGTGCTGCTGGCCAGTATCACGCTGATGCTGGACCGCTTGGTAGGCACCCGCTTCTATGATGTGTTTACCGGCGGCGACCCCGTGCTGTACCAGCACCTGTTCTGGTTCTTCGGGCACCCCGAGGTGTACATCATGTTCGTGCCGATGCTGGGCGTCGTGGCGACGGTGTTGCAGGCCAGTGCCCGCCGCCCCGTGGTGGGTTACTCGCTGACCGTGATGAGCTTTATCGCCATCGGCGTGCTGTCGTTCGGCCTGTGGGTTCACCACATGTTTACTACCGGCCTGCCGCTGCTGGGCGCGAGCTACTTTACGGCGTCCTCGATGCTGGTCGCTATTCCGAGCGGTATCAACATCCTGGCGTTCTTGGTGACCCTCTGGTACGGACGGGTGCGCTATACCGCCGCTTTCCTGCACGCACTCGGTTTCGTGCTGGTCTTCTTGATTGGTGGCCTGACTGGCGTGATGCTGGCGATTGCTCCCTTTAACTGGCAGGTCCACGATACCTATTTTGTGGTGGCGCACTTCCACTACGTACTTATCGGCGGGGTACTGTTCCCCGTGTGGGCGGCCTTCTACCACTGGTTCCCCAAGGTCACGGGCCGGATGCTCAGCGAGCGTCTGGGCAAGTGGAGCTTCGCGCTGACCTTTGCTGGATTCAACCTGACTTTCATGCCGCAGCACTTCCTGGGCTTTGAAGGCATGCCGCGCCGCATCTACACCTATCTGGAAGCGACCGGCTGGGGGCCGCTCAATGCCCTGTCTACCGCTGGGGCGTTCATCCTGGGCTTTGGCACCCTGCTGACGGTGGTCAACGCTGTCTACGCCCTGACCCGTGGCCGCGCCGCCGGGCACAATCCCTGGGGAGCCGACACGTTGGAGTGGGCCGTTTCCTCGCCGCCGCCCACCTACAATTTCCGGGTGCTGCCGGTGGTCCGCAGCCGGCATCCGCTGTGGGAGGACGCTGCGCTGGTGCAGTCGCAGCGCGAGGAGGCCGCCGACCGGGGACTGCTGGCCCGTGAGGAAATCGACCCCGAACGCCGCGAAATCATGCTGACCTCGCTGGCCGACGCCAGCCCGCAGGCGCGTGAACTGCTGCCCGACCCGAGCCCCTGGCCGTTTTTCGCCGCCATCTCGGTGGTGGTGATCTTCGTGGGGCTGATTTGGACGCTCTGGGCCTTCCCGGTGGGCGTGGTGATGTTCTATCTCAGCATGATGGGTTGGCACTGGCCGTTCCCCCTGCGTGACAAAGAAAAGAGGCGGGCACACTCATGAATGCCGCATCCCTGAAACCCAAACTGCTCGAACACAAGCCTCATGGGCGCAAAAATACCTTCTGGTGGGGCATCATCATGATGGTCACCATCGAAATCGCCCTGTTCGGTCTACTGATTGCCGCCTACTTTTTCATGAAGCTGCGCTCACCCGAGTGGCCGCCCCTGGAAGCCGGTAAGCCGGAGCTGTTCCTGCCGACCCTCAACACCGCTGTGTTGGTCGCCAGTGGCCTGAGCATGTGGTACGGCGACCAGGCCATTAAACAGGGCAACCAAAAGGGCCTGCTGATAGGGCAGACGGTCGCGCTGCTGCTGGCGGTGGTGTTCGTGTACCTGAAGTACACCGAATACTCGGGTCTGTCCTACCAGTGGAACAGCCATACCTACGGCTCCATGGTCTGGCTGATGGCGGGCTTTCACACCGCGCACGTCATCAGCGTGTTTCTCAAAGGCCTGCTCGTGTACGCGATGGCCTGGATGGGGGTCTATACCAAAGAGGAGCATGTCGCTGTGGAGGTTAACGGCGTGTACTGGCAGTTCGTGGTGGTGATTTGGATTCCGCTGTACCTGACCATCTACATCTCGCCCTATGTCTTATGAAGGTGACGCATGAGTGATAATCCCAAACCGTCCAGCCTGCGTCCCGCTCTGGCGCTGGTGTTCGTGGGCAGCAGTCTGCTGTGGTTCGCGCAGTTCAATGCGGTGTACGCCCTGGCCGAAAATGCCTGCAATACAGCGGCACTGCATGGGCAGTGGCTGAGCTTGCCGCTGTGGATGTGGCTGTCGGTGGCCGTGACCCTGCTGCTGGGCGGCGCGGTGGCCTGGCTGGGCCTGCGCGGCTACCAGGAAGCCCTGGACCCCGGAGCGCTACAGCTTGAACGCCGGGAGCGCCAGGCGTTTATGGGCCGGGTCGGGGCCATGATTGCCGTGATGTACCTGCTGGTGATGGCCTTTAGCCTGGTCCTCACGTTGATGGTGCCCCCCTGCCGCTGATGTCCCTGCCTTTCGCGCCGCCGCTCACCGACGCTTCGGCCCTGGAATTGCTGACCACCTGGCGGCTGGACCCAGGGTGGACCCTTCTCTCACTGGGGCTACTGCTGGGGTATTTCTGGCTGTACCGCCGCCATGGGAGCTGGGAACCCTGGCGCATTGGCGCTTTTCTATTGGGGCTGCTGGTGCTGAATGCTGGCCTGCAATCCGAAGCGGTGCGCTACTCGCAGGCCAGCATGGCGCTGTATATGGCCCGGCTGATGCTGCTGGCCGAATTGGCCCCACCACTGCTGCTGCTGGGGCTGCCAGCGGACGCAGCCCGCAGCCGCTCAAAGGCGCTGGGCGTAATACTCGACCCCTGGGTGGCGCTGGCAGTGTGGACCACCGTTATCGTGGTGTGGAACCTGCCGATGTCGTTCTCTGCGTCGCTGGTCAGCAACACGGCGGCCATGCTGCTGCCCGGCTTCTACCTGCTTGGCGGGCTGATGACCTGGGCCGTGACGCTGGACCGCCTCCCGCAGAGCCTGCCGAAATGGCGGCGTGGGGTCTTCGGGCTACTCAGCTCTCTTCCGATGATGCTGGTGGGGCTGGTGTGGCTGTTCGCCTCCTCCGTGCTGTACGCTCCCTACGTGGGGGCCATCTGCCTGTGGAACTATACGCCGCTGCAAAATCAGCAGCTTTCGGGCGTGGTGATGCTGGTCGCTGGTGTGCCACTGATGCTGCTGGCGGCCTGGCAACTGGCGGCGCAGGGCTACGCCCGCTTGCAAGAATGGGCTGCCCATT
>JAUNHF010000104.1 GCA_030524065.1 Deinococcus sp. | reverse complement strand
TTGCTGTTGCTGAGTGCGTGACCCGGCTCCGGCCAGGGCTTCCAGGCTTTCTTGCAGCATCGCCCGCACCTCGGCGGCGGCAGTGTCAGCGGCTTCGCTGCCGGCGGGCAGGCGCAGGTACAGCCGCGCCGCTTCCTCGCAGCGCTCGGCCAGCCCGCGCAGGCGGTAGCCATCAGCCGTCAGCACGTCCTCTTCGGGCAGGTCGGCCACCCGCTCGCGGACCATCCGCAGGCCAGCGGCCAGGTCATCGGGCAGGTGCTCTGACGGTCGCTGCGGCAACAGACTGGAGTGCCGGGCCGTTGCGGAGGCTGGGGCCGCCTGATCCCCAGAAACGGTGGCGGGGACCGGCGAGGGCCGCAGGTATTCCGGATTCCTCTGCACGCCGGGCAACAGGCTGGCTGCTGCCGCCCGCTGGGTGCTCAGGTGCCACAGCAGTTCCTTGGTGCTGTCGGGGGGCGTGTGGTCCTCAAAGTATCCCTGGCGGTAGGGCCTAACCCCGTCTGTTCCGAACAGGTAGCTGGCGCCGAAAAGCCAGGCTATACCCAGCACCCACCAGATGTTAAAAGCGGCAATCATGACGGCCACCCACAGCAGCCAGCTCCAACTGTTGCCGCGCAGCCGCGCCAGCCAGCGCAGCGGTTCGCCGCCGAAGTTGCGCCACTCGTCTAGCTTGGCCCACCCGGCGGGGCCGACCTGCACGGCCTCGCCCCCGTGCAGCAGGCGCAGGGACTGGCCCTGAACCTCCACCACTGCCGGAGCGGCGCCATGCTGGCCCAGGGTATAGCTGCGCCCGCCCAGGGTCGCCACCGGGTAAACCTGGAGACCCTGGCGTCCCTTGCGGTCGGCCTGGTCGGGCAGCCAGATCAGCTGCACTTCGGCGGCCCGCACGTCCACCGCCAGGCTCTGCATGGCCTCCTCGAACTGGTCCAGCTCGTGCAGGGCGTACACTTCCAGCCCCTGACGAACTTTACCCACGGGCAGGCCCACGGTGCTGGTGGCCGTAGGCTCCTGCGGGACCAGTGCCGGCGTAAGGGCAGGCTCACCGCCTACGGTCATCGGCTGCACGGTGGCAGGTGTCTCGTGGATGACTGGCGGCCTGGTCTGTTCGCGGTCCTGCCCGCGCCGCAGTTCTTCTCGCACCTGGGTCAGTTCACGGCGCAGGGTGGCGGCGGCGTCCATAATCTCGCGCACTTCGGGGCTGTCTTTTTTGGGCAAGCGGCGTTTCATAAGACTCCTGTCGGGGTGCGGGCTGTGCGCCGGCGGGGTGCGGGTTGGTGGGGCATAGGGTGATGGGGTGCAGGCTGAATGAAAGGCGGTGTCATTGAGGGTACCGCCCTTCGCCGGCTGAGAGTGGGAGCGCATGGGCTGACCTTAAGTGGAGCGAGGCTGCCGGGCATCCTCCAAAAGCTGGACCTCCTCCGCAGGGTGGGGGAATTTGGCCTCATCCGTGCTGGCCGGTCAGTCGCAGCAGACCCCACGCGGCCCCGGCCAGCGCCAGTAGGGTCAGCACCAGTCCGGCCGGCAGCAGCCAGGGCAAGCGGCGCTGCACCGCCCGGCTGCGGGCCAGGGCCTCGGTCCGCACGGCGGGCGGCAGTGACCGGGTTGCCAGTGCCAGCAGCGCGGGCACGATCAATAGGTCGTCGGCGGCGCCCAGCAGCGGGGTCAAGTCCGGCAACAGGTCCAGGGGCAAAGCCGCGTAGGCCAGGGCAGCCAGCGCCAGGGCGCGGGCCTGCGTCCCCGTGCGCCGGTCGCGCAGGGCAAACAGGAGAGCCAGGGCGTCGCGCCAGACCAGCCGCAGGTTCCGTATCACGCCTGCTGATACGGGGGTGGCCGCCCCAAAGTTCCGCCCGCTCTTTCCTGCTTGCCCAATGTTCAGAGTCCAGTGCTCCGGTGCCCAATGCCCGGTGCCCAGCGCCCCTTCCAGACATGCCCAATTCGGCGCGGTTGCCCCGCAGTGCGCCCCCATGATAAAATTCCCCTTCGGTTGCCCCGCCTAACCTGCGGGGCTATACGCCTGCGCCCGATACAACATGGCCCTGCCCAGTGTCCGCGCCTGCCCAAGCACCCGCTTGCAGGCCCGAGTCAGAAGGAGGGGGCACCCTGACCGAAATTCATAAGCGGACCCGGGGCACACAGCGGCAGCGCAGCAGGAGGAATAGAGATGTTTGCAATTATCAAGAGCGGTGGTAAGCAGTACCGCGTGCAGGAAGGCGATGTCATCCGTGTGGAGAGCCTGCAGGGCGAAGCCGGTGACACCATGGACTTTACCCCCGTACTGGTGGGCGGCGAGCAGACCGCTTACGGCGAAGACGCCGGCAAGTACACCGTGAACGCCGAAGTGGTGGAGCACGGCCGCGGCGAAAAGATCTACGTGCGCAAGTACAAGAGCGGTATCCAGTACCGCCGCCGCACCGGCCACCGCCAGAGCTACACCGCGATCCGCATCACCGGCATCAAGGCCTGATTTTTCCCTCTAAGGAGACCCTCAAATGGCACACAAAAAAGGCGTAGGTTCGTCCAAGAACGGACGCGACAGCAACCCCAAGTACTTGGGCGTAAAGAAGTTCGGCGGCGAGAAAGTGCTGGCCGGTAACATCCTGGTTCGCCAGCGCGGCACCAAGTTCAAGGCTGGCCCCAACGTGGGCATGGGCCGCGACCACACCCTGTTCGCCCTGGTGGACGGCCAGGTCGTGTTCAACGACCGTGGTGGCAAGGGCCGCTTTATCAGCGTTGAGTAATCCCAGCCGTATTCTTTGACACCCTGCCCCCCGGTTTGGGGTAGGGTGTTTTCATATCAGAGGAGGGCAGAGAAGAGCAAAGAGCCGCTGGTGGTGGTTTGCCCTCTGCCCTCTTTGCGACCTCCTCACACATCCCGAAGGGAGAGCCCGCATGGCTTTTAGAGACACCCTGGAAATTGAAGTGGCGGCAGGGAACGGTGGCGACGGCGCCATGAGTTTCCACCGCGAGAAGTACCTGGAAAAGGGCGGCCCTGATGGCGGCCACGGCGGACGCGGCGGCAGCGTCATTCTGCGCGCCACCGAAGGTGTGGAGTCGCTGGAGCGCATGGTCGGCAAGCGCAAGTTCAAGGCCGAAAATGGCCGCTACGGCGAAGGCCGACTGCGCCAGGGCCGCGACGGCGAAGACCTTTTTATTGACGTGCCGGTAGGCACCACCGCCTTTGACCGCGACAGCGGCCGCGTGGTGGCCGACCTGACCGAACCCGGCCAGGAAAAAGTAGTGGCGCGGGGCGGCGCGGGCGGGCGCGGCAACTCGACCTTTGTCAGCTCGACCCGGCAGGCTCCCCGCTTTGCCGAGCTGGGCATTCCCGGCCAGAAGCGCCGGCTGCGCCTGGAACTGCGCCTGATTGCCGACGTGGGCCTGGTGGGCTACCCCAACGCAGGCAAAAGCAGCCTGCTGGCGGCGCTGAGCAACGCCAAGCCCGGCATCGCTGACTACCCGTTTACCACCCTTAGCCCCAACCTGGGCGTGGTGGACCAGCGCGGCGGAGACGAACGCTTCACGCTGGCCGACATTCCCGGCATCATCGAGGGCGCCAGTGAGGGCAAGGGCCTGGGCCTGGAATTCCTGCGCCACATCAGCCGCACCCGCTTGCTGGTGTTCGTGCTGGACGTGACCGTCAACCCAGTGGAGGAACTGCGCCAGCTGATGGCCGAGCTGCGCTCCTACGACCCGCAGCTGCTGGACGCCCCGGCGCTGATCGCACTGAACAAAGTGGAACTGGTCGAAGCGGACATCGCCCTGATGGTGGAAGACGACCTCGCCGCCGAATTCGGCATGGCGGTGCTGCCGGTCAGTGCCAAGGAAGGCCAGGGCCTGGGCGACCTGCGGGCCACCATTTTTGACCTGCTGCCCAGCCGCGAGTTGTGGGCACAGACCCACGCGCTGGAAGTGGAAGAAGACACCGTGCGCGAAGAGCCGCTGCGAATCGAATTTCACGAGGAAGATGCCGGCGAGGGCGAGGAGAACGAACGCATCTGGACCGTGTATGGGGGCGGCTTCGAGGACAAACTGGTGCGCTTTGCCCGTCACATCGAAGACGCTGCCGAGTACCTGGCGAACCTATTCAAGCGCCAGGGCCTGAACAACGCGCTGAAGCGTGCCGGTGCCCGCGAAGGCGACACGGTGGAAATCGGCACCTTCCGCTTTGAGTATTACGAGGACGAGAACTGAAGCCAGCCTGTGGGGGCATGACGTGTTCTCCCTTTGCCCCCGCCAGCCTCTAGCGCCTTCTCATCTGCTGCGCCTACACTAAAAGCTATGCCCAGATTGACCCGTTACATCCTGCTTGACGTGCTGAAGTGGTATGTAATGGGCTTTTTGCTGTTTGTGGTGCTCCAGTTGACTGACGTGATTAGCCTGACGGCCGGAGCCTTTATGGATTATGGCGCTACGCCGCAGCAAGCGCTGTCCACACTGCTCTACAACCTGCCTACGCTGCTCAACCGCTCGCTGGTGCTGGCGGTGCCGTTTGCGGTGCTGCTGTCGTTCGGGCGGATGCAGGGCGACAGCGAAATCAAGGCGATGTACGCCGCTGGTGTGCGGCCCCTGTCGCTGGTGTGGCCGCTGGCACTACCCTTTTTGCTGGTGGGCGCGCTGACTTTCTGGAACTCCGGCTGGGTGGCGCCCTGGGCCAATGCCCGTTGGTACGACGCCTGGTACGACATCTACGGCATGACCCCCGAGCCGCCTACGCGGGAGATGTACGCCTACTCGGAAGGGGAGACGCTGTTCTACGCGGGGCGGGTCGCCAGTGGTACTGAGCCGCAGCAGGCCCTGCTGAGCGGTGTGATGGTGCAGCGCGGCGACGAGGTGATTACGGCCGACAGCGGCACCTGGAACACCGCTGACCAGACCTGGACGCTGACCGGGGCCTGGATCACGCGCCCCGGCGAAGCGCCGCAGCCAAGTGCCGAGCCGCTCACCTTTGCCCAGACCGACACCCTGGCCCCGCCCCGCCCGGAAGCCGACCAGCTGAGCAGCGCCCAGATTCGCGCCGAGCTGGCTGACCCCGCCCTACAGGGCGCCGAGCGGCGCACGCTGGAACACCGCCTGGCTGGGCGCACCGCTGACTCCTTTACCGCCATGATTTTTGCGCTGGCGGCGGGACTGCTGGGCCTGCTGATGCCGAACCGGGCCTGGGCCTTCGCCGCCGTGCTGCTGGTGATTGTGGTGTATTACGTGCCCTGGACGCTGGGACCGCAGCTGGCGGCTGGGGGTGCCCTGACCCCGGCGCTGGTGGCCTGGCTGCCCAACCTGATCTTTATCGCGCTGGCCGCTGCGCTGGCCTGGAGACTCAGATGATGCAGGGCGCTCAGGGCCGTGAAGGGCCGCAGGTGGCCCGCACCCATGCTCCGGGGGGCGCAGGCATGAAACGGTTTGAAAGCTATGTCCTGGCGGAAATCTTGCCGCTGCTGGTCGCTGCCCTGAGTGCTCTCATCATCCTGCTGATGCTCAAAGGGCTAGAAGACGTGCTGGCCCCGCTGCTCGCCAAAGGAGCCAGTCCCGCGCTGGTGGCGCAGCTGCTGGCCCTGAACGTGCCCGAGGCGATGGCCTTTGGCTTGCCACTGGCGCTGATGTTCGCCGCGCTGCTGGGGCTGTCACGCCTGAGCGGCGACAGCGAAATCAAGGCGGCACTTTCGGGCGGAATCCCCGGCACCACGCTGTTCCGGCCGGTGCTGCTGCTGGCGGGGCTGGTCACGCTGCTGTCGTTTGGGATCAATGAGGTGCTGGTGACCCGCGCCAAAGTGCAGGCCCAGAGTGTGCAGCGCCAGATTGTGCTGGACAACCCCCGCGTGATCGGCCTGGCCCAGACGGCGGGCGGCGGCCTGGTGCTGCGCGACGCCCTGGACCGCGCCATCAGCGTCGGCAGTGTGGGCGAGGACGGCACGCTGCGCAACCTGCGGATTGTGACCATGCAGCCGGGCCTGCCGCCCCGTGAGGTGATTACGGCCCGCGAGGGCGTGCTGGCCGAAGGCAGCAATGTGCTGGAATTGCGCGGCGGTCAGCGGGTGTCGTACCAGGGAGCGCGGCCCGTGACCGTGCTGAACTTTGAAACTGGGCAACTGCCGGTGCAGGACGTGCAGGCCAGCTTTGATGGTGGCAGCGGTCTGGACCCTTTTTATCTGCCGCTGGGCACCCTGAAAGAACGCACCGACGGCTACCGCGAGAGCGGCATTCGTTCGCCGGGCGACTTTACGGCGCTGTACCGCAAATTCGCGCAGCCGCTTTCGGCGCTGGCGCTGGCTTTTTTTGCGGTCAGTCTGGCGCTCTATACTTTCCGCTCGGGCCTGAACCTGGGGCTGGTGTGGGCGCTGCTGCTGAGCTTTGCTTACTACGCCACCTGGAGCGTGTTTCGGGTGATGGGTGAAAACGGCGCCCTGCCCGCGCCGGTCGCAGCTTTTGGCCCGGATGTGATTGCGTTGCTGGCCGGAGCGCTGCTGCTGTGGCGGGCCAGCCGCCAGTAAGCCGCCCCCGGCCTCTTGCCCGGCGCTGGCCTTTGGTCATCCTT
>JAUNHF010000103.1:2038-6551 GCA_030524065.1 Deinococcus sp. | reverse complement strand
AATTCGCGGGTGCCGGAGTAGGCGTCCCAATCTACCGAGAGGAGCATGGACGCAGGATAAAGGAACTGCCCGCCGGCCAGAAACGTACAAGAGGTATGTCCGAGCCAAGCACTCCTCCCATCCCCTCCCGCCCCAGTCCCACCACGCCGAAGCCTGCCCCCACTCCACCTTCGGCGCAGAGCGCGGCCCTACTGCGGCGCTTGGTGGTGTGGCTGGTCGGCGGGCTGGCGCTGCTGGCCCTGGTCCTACAGGTGTTCGTGCTGGTTCCGGCAGGGCAAGTCGGCGTGGTGTTCAGCGGGCTGTCGGGCGTGCGCGAGCAGGCGCTGCGCGAAGGCATCAGCTTCAAGGTGCCGCTGCTGGACCGGGTCACGCTGTACGACGCCCGCTTGCAGGAGGTGACGCTGGCGGGCGACCAGGCCATCAACGCACGCTCCAAAGAAGGGCTGAACATCACCGCCGACGTGACGGTGCAGTATGCGCTGCAACGCGAGAACGCCAGCGAACTGCACCAGGCACTGGGCCCCAACTACACCGAAACGTTTGTGCGGCCGCAGATTCGCTCCAAGGTGCGTGACGCCATCGGGCAGCTGAACGCCGCCGACCTGATCAGCACGCAGCGGCAGGTGCTTGAAAAAGACATCACCGAGGAGCTGACCCGCGAGTTTGCCGAGAACAACTTGGTGCTGCAAGCTGTGCTGCTGCGCGAGCTGAATATCCCCGAAAGCGTGGCCCGCGCCATAGAAGAAAAGCAGACCGCCGAGCAGCAGGTGGCCGTAGAGCAGAACAAGCTGCGCCAGGCCGAAATCAGTGCGCAGCGGGCTGAAGTCGAGGCGCAGGGACAGGCCAAAGCCGCCGTGGCCCGCGCAGAGGGCGAAGCGCAGGCATTGGCCCTGCGAGGCGCGGCGCTGCGTGAAAATCCTCAGCTGATTCAGCTGACAGTGGCCGAAAAGCTCTCGCCCGGCATTCAGACGGTGCTTGTGCCCGAGGGCAGCAATTTCCTGCTGGACCTTCAGGGAGAAGGCGCCAATGTCGGCGGCGCGCAGGCCGCGCAAGCGTTGCCTGACCTGACCGGCGGCAGCACCGGCTCCAGCACAGGCACGGCGCCCACGCCTGCACAGGGCAGCACTCCATGACCGTCGTCCTTATTCTGCTGACCATCTTTCTGGGGGTAGGAGCGATGGTCGCCCTCATGAACCTGAGCAGCACCTATTCCACCACCCGCGTCCTGGAAGCCGAGCGCGCCCTGGCAAAGGCGCGGGCCCAGGCCCAGGCCGCCGCGCTGCCTCCGCCCACCGACCCCCACGCGGCTCCGGTGCTTGCCCTGCAACTGCCGCCCGCCCAGCGCGGGCAGGTCTGGGACATCCTGTGCCGCATTCAGGACGCCGGGACGCCGCCCGACCCCCGCGCTGCCTACACCTTGCAGGCGGCGGCCAGCGACTACCTGCCTGAAACCCTCAGGGCCTACTTGCAGCTGTCTGACCCGGCCAGACAACGGCTTCAGCGCCAGGGCATGAATCCCGAAACCCTGCTGTCCGAGCAGCTTCAGCTGATTGCCGACGGAGTCGCCGAAGCGCTGGGACACGACCACGCTGCCGCAGACCGGCTGCTGGCCCAGGGCCAGTTTCTGCGCGGGCGGTTTACGCAGGGCGCAGAGGAGCCATTGCGCTCGCTACACACACCAAGCCCTGCGCAAAACCGCTCCTAAAGCTGCCGGCAAAAAGCGAGATGCGCGGGCCAGCGCACGAGGCCAAGGGAGGCGCCAAGCGCGGCCACCCGCTTTATTGTCGCTGGCATTGCCGGTCCAGAGCGGCTCAATGCTGCCACGGGGCGCAAAAGCTCCGACAGGCAAAGCGGACTCAGGCCGGCTTGTTTGCGTCAATTTCGCGGCCTTCACCACGCTCCTCGCTCGCCACATCGGGTTCGGTGGTGGGCAGGTCTTCGCCGTTCAGGGCGCGGGTAAAGCGGTCCATATCCAGCGCGTTCTCGCTGCGGGCCACCACGGCGGTCGCCACGGCATTGCCGATAAAGTTGGTCAGGGCGCGGGCCTCGGACATAAAGCGGTCAATGCCCAGAATCAGCGCCAGGCCCTCCACCGGCACATGGCCCACTGCACCCAGAGTCGCCGCCAACGTGATAAAACCGCTGCCCGTGACTCCAGCCGCGCCCTTGGAGGTCAGCAGCAACACGGCCAGCAGCCCCAGCTGTTCGCCCAGGCCCATCGGCGTGTTGGTGGCCTGCGCGATAAACACGGCGGCCATGGTCAGATAAATAGAGGTGCCGTCCAGGTTGAACGAGTAGCCGGTGGGCACCACCAGGCCCACCACGCTTTTTTCGGCTCCGGCGTGCTGCATCTTCATCATCAGGCGGGGCAGGGCCGACTCACTGGACGACGTGCCCAGCACGATCAGCAGTTCTTCTTTGATGTAACGAATCAGCTTGATCACGCTAAACCCGAAGAAGCGGCCAATCAGCCCCAGCACCCCAAAAATGAAAATCAGGCAGGTGAGATAGAAGCTGCCCATCAGGAAGCCCAGCTGTTGCAAGCTGCCCAGGCCGTATTTGCCGATGGTAAACGCCATCGCCCCAAAGGCCCCGATGGGTGCCAGCCGCATCACAAAGCCCAGGATGATGAAAATGGTCTGGTTGACCATATCAATGCCGTGCAGAATCTGGTCGCCCAGCCGTCCCAGCCGCAGCAGCGCAAAGCCGAACAGCAGCGCCACCAGCAGCACCTGAAGCAGGTCGCCAGTGATAAAAGGGCTAAACAGCGTATCGGGAATCACGTGCAGCAGGTAATCGGTTACGCTCTGCTCCCCGGCGGCGGCCTTGTATTTCTCAATACCCGAAGCGTCCAAGTCGGCTGGGTTCACATTCATCCCGCGCCCCGGTTGCAGGACGTTGACCACTACGAGGCCGATGATCAGCGCCAGGGTGCTGACCAGCTCAAAGTAGATCAGGGCCTTGCCGCCCACCCGGCCCACCTTTTTGGTGTCGCGCATGTGCGCCACACCGCTGACCACCGTGGCAAAGATGATCGGCGCGATAATCATCTTGATCAGCTTGACGAAGCCGTCGCCCAGCGGCTTGAGGCTTTCGCCAAAGCTGGGAAACGCGAACCCGACCAGAATGCCGAGCACGATGGCGACGATGACCTGTACATACAGGCTGCGGAAAATATGAGGCATAGGCTGTCCTTTGGTGAGGCGGGAAGGTCCACTTTGGCTGGACCGGTGCATGGGGAAGGGGCCAAGGAGCATCCCGCTCTTCATCTCAGTGGGAGCGGTCTGGCCGGGGCAAATCTCGCATCGGGTCCGGCGGGAATGGGCCAGCGACCCAGCCACCCTCCCTGACTTTGAGGAGCATTGAGCATACGCCGCTCGCTCCCAAAAGTGAATAACAATTCAGAAGGGTGCCTCAACATGCAGGGGTGCGCAGCTTGTAGCACACACGACACGGTGCGCGGCGGCCCGGTGACCTATGCTGACCCGCATGACCACTGACCTGAATGACAGCCCCCGCCTCAAACTGCTCCTGATCGTGCCGCACCCCGACGACGAGGTCTACGGCGCGGGCGGCACCATCATGGAGTTCGAGGAAGCGGGTCAGAGCTGCGGCCTGGTTACCCTGACGCGGGGCAACGCCGGGCGCACCCTGGGCCTGTGCGACACCCCCGAAGAGCTGGCCGCCATGCGCGAGGTGGAGCTGGCCGCCTGCCTGGACGTGCTGGGCATCACCGTGCATGAGCAGCACAGCTTTCCCGACAAAGCGCTGCGCGAACACGATTTTGACGAGCTGGTCGAGGTCTCCCGCGCCGCGCTGGAGCGTTACCGTCCCGAAATCCTGCTGACCTTTCCGCCCAACGGCTCCAACGGCCACCCGGACCACCAGACCACCCACCGCGCAGTCAAGGCCGCCTGGGACAGCCTCACGGGGCCAAAGCCGGAGCTGTGGTACTACGCGGGCAACTCGGCCCCCGAAGACGATAGCTTGCTGCCCAGCTGGCTTCCAGCCAACCTGCGGCGCGACGTGACCCCGTATGTCACCCGCAAGCTGAAAGCCATCGGTTGCCACCGCACCCAGGCGCTGAGCAGCGTGGACTTTATTCGCAAGTTCCCCGAGCGCATTGCGGAGGAGACGTTTTACGTGGTGGAAGAAAGCTGAAGGTTGATGGGCGACAGGCTCATCAGCGTGGGTCAGGATTAGCGTTCTGACGAGTCTTCCCAGTCCAGTGCCACCAGCAATTCCTGCGGCTTGGCCGTGCCCAACGTCAGCACCTGCCCACCTCTCAGTCGCAGCCGCACCGCCTTGCCACTGGCAGCGTAATACTCTTGCTCACCGGCAAAACCTAGGCGGTACTGCACCGGCCAGGCGTAGCGCCCAGTCCGTCCCACTTCAGCCTGCTCAATGTCGGCCAACGCTACCCTTCGCCAGGGCTGACGCTTGTGCGTTCGGTAGCGCAGCTCGCCCGCGTCTACTTCGGTGTACAGAGCAGGCAAAATGGCTGGGGAACGGC
>JAUNHF010000103.1:0-1938 GCA_030524065.1 Deinococcus sp. | reverse complement strand
AGCTCGCCCGCGTCTACTTCGGTGTACAGAGCAGGCAAAATGGCTGGGGAACGGCAGGGTTGGCGTTCTGAGAATATGACTTTGGCGTCAGTCATGTCGGGGCCTCATTACCCAGAGTTACGCAGCAACCGGGGCAAAAGTTGCTGCCCCTTCAACCCTCAACCTTCTTTGCTCTCCTGCAAAATCCGCAGGGTGTCCCGCGCCGCCCCCAGAATCGGCGTGCCGGGGCCGAAGATGCCCACCACGCCTGCGTCGTACAGCGCCGCGTAGTCCTGCTGCGGAATCACGCCGCCCGCAATCACCAGAATGTCGTCCGCGCCCTCGGCTTGCAGGGCCGCAATCAGCTGCGGGATCAGCGTTTTGTGGCCCGCTGCCTGACTGCTCACACCCACGATGTGAACGTCGTTTTCTACCGCCTGCCGCGCCGCTTCTTCGGGGGTCTGGAACAGGGGAGACACGTCCACGTCAAAGCCCAGGTCGGCAAAGCCCGTAGCGATCACCTTGGCGCCACGGTCATGGCCGTCTTGACCCATCTTGGCGACCAAGATGCGTGGGCGGCGGCCTTCGGCTTCGGCAAAAGCGTTGATCTCGGCTTGCAGGGCGGCAAATTCGTCGTCGCCTTCGTAGCCCTGCGCGTACACGCCGCTGAGGGTCTGCACCTCGGCCTGGTGGCGGCCCCAGACATCTTCCAGGGCGCTGCTCACCTCGCCCAGCGTGGCCCGCGCCCGCATGGCTTCTACGCTCAGGGCGAGCAGGTTGCCTTCGCCGCTGCGGGCGGCTTCCCGCAGGGCGCTCAGCGTCTGCTCCACCTGAGCGCTATCACGGCTGGCCTTGAGGGCGTCCAAGCGGGCAATCTGCGACTCGCGCACGGCGGCGTCATCAATGTCCAGCACGTCATAGGCGCTGTCGTCCTGCGCCAGGCGGTACTTGTTCACGCCCACAATCACGTCCTGCCCACGGTCAATGCGGGCCTGTTTGCGGGCCGCCGACTCCTCAATCCGCAGCTTGGGAATGCCCTGCTCAATCGCTTTTGCCATGCCGCCTAAGTCTTCCACCTCGCGCATCAGCTCGCGGGCTTTTTCGGCGAGGTCATGGGTCAAGCGCTCCATCAGATAAGAGCCGCCCCAGGGGTCAATCACGTCGGTTACGCCGGTTTCTTCCTGAATAATGAGCTGGGTATTGCGGGCAATGCGGGCGCTGAAATCGGTGGGCAGGCCAATCGCTTCATCGAAGGCATTGGTGTGCAGGCTCTGGGTGCCGCCAAACACCGCCGCCATCGCCTCAATCGCCGTGCGAACCACGTTGTTGTAGGGGTCTTGCTCGGTCAGCGACCAGCCCGAAGTCTGGCAGTGGGTGCGCAGCATGCGGCTCTGCGGGTTCTTAGGAGCAAATTGACTCATCAGCTCATCCCACAGCAAGCGGGCGGCCCGCAGCTTGGCAACCTCGGTATAAAAGTTCATGCCGATGGCAAAGAAAAAGCTCAGGCGCGGCGCAAAAGCGTCCACATCCAGCCCGCTCGCCAGGGCCGCCTTGACGTATTCCAGCCCGTCGCTGAGGGTATAGGCCAGCTCCAGCGCAGCGTTGGCGCCCGCTTCTTGCAGGTGGTAGCCCGAAATAGAAATGGAGTTGAAGCGCGGCATCTCGGCAGCGGTGTAGGCGATGATGTCGGCAATAATCCGCATGGACGGCTCCGGCGGATAAATGTAGGTGTTGCGCACCATGAACTCTTTGAGGATGTCGTTCTGGATGGTGCCCGACAGCTTGGCCCTATCTACGCCCTGCTCCTCGCCCGCCACGATAAAGCCGGCCAGCACGGGCAGCACGGCCCCATTCATGGTCATGGAGACCGACATTTCATCCAGCGGGATGCCGTCAAACAGCACTTTCATGTCCTCTACCGAGTCAATCGCCACGCCCGCCTTGCCCACGTCGCCCACC
>JAUNHF010000102.1:1174-6620 GCA_030524065.1 Deinococcus sp. | reverse complement strand
GAGGGCACTACGCAGGAACCGACGTCCACTAACCCATACACACCTGTGCTGTTCTCAATGACTTTGAACGGCGATGAAGTCAGGCAGGTGGAACGTACTGCATCTGTCGTACGCTGCCCAGCCAACGCTAACGCAGCAGACTAGGCCCGCTGGAGACACGTTCCGGGCCCAGTCTGCCCCAGGCGTTCGACCGGTCTATTCCGAGTGGGCTTACTCCACCAGCTTGCCCGGAGTGAATGGCACCTGCCGCAACCGCTTGCCCACCGCGTTGTAAATGGCGTTGCCGATGGCGGCAGGCACGCCCACGATGCCGATTTCCCCAATGCCTTTGGCTCCGGTTGGGCCGAACATGGGGTCGGGATGCTCAATCCAGCGGGCCTGCACATCCGGCACGTCGGCATTGGCGGCGATGTGGTAGCCCGCAAAGTCATTGTTGACCACGTGACCGTAGCCGGGGCGCGAGTCCAGGTAACTTTCTTCGTGCAGCGCCGCGCTGATGCCCATTGTCATTCCACCGATGAACTGTGAGTGGGCGGTGCGCGGGTTGATGATGCGGCCCGGGTCGTACACGCCCAGCAGCCGGGTCACGTGGACCTCGCCCGTCACCGCGCTCACCTTGACCTCGGCAAAATGAGCGCCGTAAGCGTCCAGCATGTATTTCTTGGCTTCATCCGGAAAAAAGGCGCTGCCCTCGGCTGCACTGCCTTCGGTTGGAGTCAGGCCGTACCGGTCACGGAAATTTACTGCGGCCACCATGACTGCACTGCCCCAGTTGTAGGTCCCTGTGGAGCCGCCCGCCAGGAACGCCAGCGGCAGGTCGGTATGTCCGATGTGCAGCACCACGTCCTCCTCAGGCACCCTGAGCGCGTCAGCGGCAATCTGGCTCAGTACCGTCCAGGTCCCAGTGCCCAAGTCGGCGGCGGCAATGCCCACATGGTATTTGCCGCCACGAAAAGTCACGCTGGCTTTGGTGGGCAGCGTCATCTGCCGTGGGTACGTGGCGGCCGCCACGCCCATGCCGTAGAGCCATTCGCCCTCCTGACGGGTGCGGGGCTGGGCCTGACGCTGTTCCCACCCGAACAGGCGTGCGCCTTCTTTCAGACACTCGCTCAGGTGATGGCTGGAGTGGGGCTTGCCACTTTCCGGGTCGGTGTCTGGCTTGTTGCGCAGCCGCAGCTCGATGGGGTCCAGGCCCAGCTTTACCGCCAGCTCGTCCATCGCCGTTTCCTGGGCGAACATGCCCGGGAACTCGCCGGGGGCCCGCATAAAAGTGGCCGGGCCGATGTCCAGCGGGACCATGCGGGTGCTTGTCTCGCGGTGGGGCGCAGCGTAAAGGTGCCGGGTGGCGTTCACGGTCTGCTCGGCAAACTGCTTGAGTCGGCTGCTGCTCTGCTGCACGTCGTGGGTGATGGCCGTGAGGGTGCCGTCCGCCGCCGCACCCAGCCGGAAGCGCTGGTGCGTGGTCAGCCGGTGCCCCACCGAGTGGAACATCTGCTGGCGGGTCAGCATGTATTTGACCGGCCGCCCCGGCAGCAGCCGCGCCGCGAGCACCGTCAGCATGACGTGTGCGTGTGGAATCCCTTTGGACCCGAACGCCCCGCCCACGTAGGGCGAGCTGATTTCCACCTGTTGCGGCAGCAGGCCCAGCAGCGGCAGCAGCATCAGCCGCTCATACGACACACCCTGCGAGGCGTCGTGAATTCGCAGGTGGGGCCGCTCCCCCAGCACACCCAGCATGCCGTCCAGGCGTTCCTTGTCCCACTCGGCAATCACCGAGTGCATTTCGAGAGGGTTGTGGTGCTCGTAGGGGGTGGTGTACACCTCGTCCACGGTGACGGCGGCTTCGGCCAGGCCCTGTTCCACGTCGCCCTGCTGGCTGTCGGCGGGAACGCCACTGTTGATCTTGCCGGGGTTGTAGCGCTCCGGGTGTTCGGGGCGGAAGCGGGTGTCTTCTTCCTCGGCCCCGTATTCCACCCGTACCAGGCTGGCCGCGTGGCGCGCAATCTCCTGCGTCTCGGCCACCACCGCGCCGATGTACTCACCAAAGTAATGCACGTCGCGGTTTTGGAGGATATACAGCTCGGTGTCGGTCTTGGCGAGCAGCTTTGGGGCATTTTCCTGGGTCAGGACTTCCAGGACGCCGCTCACGGCGCGGGCCGCCGAAGCGTCTATGGCAAGGATTTTGCCCCTTGCAATGGTGGAGGTCAGCGGGAAGAGGTAGGCCGGATTTTCGGTCGGCTGCTCAAAGGCGTAGGGCGCCGTGCCAGTCACTTTCAGCGGGCCGTCAATCCGGACCCGGTCCTGGCCTACGCTGGTGGTCTTGGGGTCAGCAGTCATGGGGTTCCTCCCTGTTCAGCGCGGCGCTGCGGCGTGCGCCCGTCGCGCAGTTCTTCCAGCACCGACACCACCATATTTCTGAGCAGCGGCACCTTAAAGGCGTTTTCGCTGCCGTGCTGCGCTTCCCGCAGCTCGGCTTCGGCGGCGGCGCGGAAGTGTTCGGCGGTGGCAGGTTTGCCGCTCAGGTACGCCTCGGCCCGGTGCGCCCGCCAGGGCCGGTGCGCCACGCCGCCGCAGGCCAGCCGCACTTCGGCCACGTTCCCGCTTTCTACCCGCAGGGCTGCGGCCACCGACACCAGCGCAAAGGCGTACGAAGCCCTCTCCCGCGCTTTGCGGTAGGTGGACGGCGTAGCGGCGGGCGCAGCGGGCAGCTCTACTGCCGTAATCAGCTCGCCGGGGCGCAGGTTGGTGTCAAGGTGCGGGGTGTCGCCCGGCAAGCGGTGAAAGTCGGCAAACGGAATGCGGCGCTCCCCGGCTCCACTTTCGGCCACCACTGCGGCGTCCAGCAGCGCCAGTGCCACGCACAGGTCCGATGGATGAACCGTCACGCAGTGCTCGGACGCGCCGAACAGGGCGTTGTACTTGCCAAAGCCACCTATGGCCGAGCAGCCGCTGCCGGGCTCGCGCTTGTTGCAAGGTGTGGCGAGGTCGTAAAAATACACGCAGCGGGTACGTTGCAGCAGGTTGCCGCCGGTGGTCGCCATGTTGCGAATCTGCCCCGACGCGCCTGCCAAAATCGCCTCGGCCAGCGCCGGATACCGCTCCCGCAGCAGCGGATGCGCGGCCATGTCGCTGTTTTTGACCAGAGCGCCCACGCGCAGGCCACCGCCGGGCAGCTCCGCAATCTCGGTGAGGTCCAGGCGCGAGATGTCCACCAGCCGGTCCACCTCGCGGACGCCGGCCCGCAGGTGGTCCACCAGATTGGTCCCGCCGGCCAGGTAGGCGCTGCCAGGGGTCAGACTGGCGAGGGCCTCTGGCACCGTGTTGGCCCGCTGAAAGTCGAAGGGTTTCACCGCGCTGCCTCCTGGGCGGTGGGCAGGGGCGCGGGTGCAGGTCGCGCCGCCTCTCCAACCTCGCGGATGGCCGAGACGATGTTGACATAGGCCCCGCAGCGGCAGAGGTTGCCGCTCATGCGCTCGCGGATTTCGGCGTTGTTCAGCTCCGCCGCGGCCCGCACGTCTGGCGTGACATGGCTGGGCATTCCCCGGGCCAGTTCATCCAGCATCCCCACCGCCGAGCAGATCTGCCCCGGTGTGCAGTAGCCGCACTGAAAGCCGTCATGGTCAAGAAACGCCTGCTGCATGGGGTGGAGCTGGTCTACGGTGCCCAGGCCCTCAGCGGTCACGATGTCGGCTCCGTCATAGGACGCGGCCAAGCACAGGAAGGCGAGCACGCGCTGACCGTCTGCAAGAACTGTGCAGGCGCCGCACTGCCCGTGGTCACAGCCTTTTTTGACCGACATGACGCCCAAGCGGTCGCGCAGGGTGTCGAGCACCGAGGCGCGGGGGTCCAGGTCAAGCTGGTGGTGGGTGCCATTGACGCTCAGGTTCACGGCCACGCTGGGCATGTCCGGCAAAGGGAAAGTATGTGGAGTGGTGCTGTCTTGCATCTGGACCTCCGATAGGGCAGAGCGGCAAAAAACCGGGGGAAAAAGCCTGGCTGACTGCGCCCCGTGGGTTGTTCGGTAAGGAAAGATCAGAGGCCCACTCCACGCGGCGGCGGAGAGGCCTCTGGACCTGGGCAAGGGTTCAGTCCCGGTGCTGGGGGTGGGGGTCTTCGCTCAGCCACTGCTCCTGCACCTCTTGGTGGTTGAGATTCAGGTGGACGTGCTTGTCCACATGGTCCACAGTGCTCAGCGGCAGCCAGTGGTGCTGGCCCTGCTCATCCTTGACCAGCTTGATGTACTCGCCGTCCAAGTGATCTACCAGGCCGTGGTGGTGCCCTTCGGCACAAAAGACAGGCATGTGCTTGGTGATGCGGTCACGGTGGGTGGTGTTCGTCATGGGTTCCAGCTTAGGGCAAGAGCTGGCCGGAGAGCCGTTCCGCTTTTCTCCTGATTCTCCTCATCTCGTGTGTCCAGGTCCTCATGTGTCTGGGTTTAGGTACATAGGGGCATCCGCTTCTGCCTTATGTGGCCTGAACGCCAGGGGGAGGCATAGGGCCGAAGTGATCTATGCCGCGCAGCGACCGCTTTAGCTCTGCTGGGCCAGCCTCTGCTCAGTCTGTTCGGCCGGTTCAGGACGTCCCAGCAAAAATCCCTGAATACGGTCGCAGTTGAGACTCCGCAGGGCCTGGTACTGCTTTTCCGTCTCCACGCCCTCGGCGACCACGCACATGCCCAGACTGTGCGCCAAAGACACCAGAAATTCTACGACGGCTCGCCCAGGCCCGGCCACGTCTATCTCGCCACCCCGGACAAAAGAAGAATCTATTTTCAGGATGTCGCCTTGCAAGTTTTTCAAGAGGCCCAGGCTGCTGTAGCCGGTGCCAAAGTCGTCCAGTGCCAGCTGCACCCCAATCTCTCTGAGGTAGCTGAGCTGCTCCAGCGCCCTTTCGCGGTCTTCCAGCAACACACTTTCGGTGAGCTCCAGCACGAGGCGTTCTGGCTTCAGGCCAGAGCTGTCCAGCGCCGCTTGCACCTTGAGCAAAAAGACCGGGTCCATAAATTGCAGCGCGCTGACATTGACGCTGATGGTAAACCCCTGGCCGTTGGCGTCCCAGACACCTGCCTGGCGGCACGCCTCGTTCAGCACCCATTCGCCCATGGGCACAATCAGGCCGCTGTCTTCAGCAATCTCGATAAATTTGCCTGGGTAAAGGAGGCCGTGGGCCGGGTGCTGCCAGCGCACCAGCGCTTCTAATCCGGTGAGCTTGCCGCTCTGGGCATCAAACTGGCTCTGGTAGTGCAGGACCAAGTGCTGCTGCGTCAGCGCTTGGCGCAAGTCACGTTCCATGGTCACGCGCTCGGCCGTCTCTATGCCCATCAGGGGCTGAAAAGCCCGCACGCCGTTTTTGCCCTCACGCTTGGCGCGGTACATGGCGATGTCGGCGTGCCGCTGCAACGTACTGACGTCCTCGCCGTCTTGGGGGGCGACGGCCACGCCGAGTG
>JAUNHF010000102.1:0-1164 GCA_030524065.1 Deinococcus sp. | reverse complement strand
TACAGCGTATGTTCGCCCACATAAAAAGGTTCGGCCAAGCGGTTAAGCACCTTGTGGGCGACCGCTTCGGCGTCGTGAGGTGTACGCAGACTGCGCAAAATCACGGTGAATTCGTCCCCGCCCATGCGCGCCACCAGGTCGCCGGAGCGCAGCACCTGCTTGAGCTGACGCGCCACGGCCCTAAGAAGTTCGTCGCCTGTGTCGTGCCCGAGGGTGTCGTTGACCTGCTTGAAGCGGTCCAGGTCTATAAAGAGCAGTCCGAAAGTCCGCCCCGCCTGAAGCTCCCGCTCTACCTCGGCCTGAAAGTGCGCGCGGTTCGCCAGGCCGGTCAGGGCGTCGTGGGTGGCCCGGTAGGCCAAAGTATGCTGCGCTGCCTGAAGCTGCTCGTTGGCATGGGTCAGCGCGCTGATCCGGTTTCGCTCTGCTTCCGCTTCACGCCTGAGGAAATCCAGCTGCATCTGCACGCCCAGCACCTGAGCTTTGCGTTTGAGGGCCTGGTCCTGCAGCGTGCGTTCCAATTCCTGGCAGGCCACAGCCGTGGTGTAAGCCAGTTGCCACCGCTCCTGCGCGGCGTACAGTTCGCTCAGCTGAGAGAGCGCTTTGCGTTGCAGCGGCGTGGTGTCGTGCTGGCGCGCTTCTTCAAGGGCCTGCTCGAACTGCTCCTGCGCCGCGTCCAGTTGGCCTAGCTTGACCAGTGCTTGTCCATAAAAAATGCGCGTGTAAACACTCTGTTCTGGGTCGTCCATCTGCTGGGTGGTGGGCAGCAGACTCTCTGCCTGCTGGGCCGCCTGCGCCGCCTGTCCAAGGCCGATCAAGCAGGGTAGCGCCCAGATCTGAAGAATCATGGCCTGACGGAGATGTCCCATCTTCTGCATCTTCGGCAAAGCCTCCTGAGCCAGCTGAAGGCCCTGGCTGAACTCGCCCAGGTGCTCGTGCAACCGCACCGTGTTGACAGTGGCCGAGGAGTGAACGTTCTGCATAGCCTTCTCTTCGCTGGAAGAGAGAGCCATTGTCTCCTGATACGTCTCCAGCGCCAGCTGATAATCGGCCAAATCCAGATAAACAAGCCCGATATTGTTCAGCGTGCGTGCCAGACCGACCTCGTCATGGGCTTCTTTGGCGATGCGCAGGCTTTCTTGGTAGCACTCCATGCCCTGCCCATAG
>JAUNHF010000101.1 GCA_030524065.1 Deinococcus sp. | reverse complement strand
ACGCCCGGATGGACTACCTGGAGCGCCAGTTGCCGCGCCGCGCCGACCTGAGAACGTCGCTGCCGGGCGCAGGCCGGGTGCTGGCGCTGGGCATCTCGCACGCCTACGCCGCGCCGCCCAGGCCGGACGGCGGGATTCGGCTGGGCCGGGTGGCCCGTTACGCCTGGACGCCCGACTACCACGACCAGTTGCAGCCGGTGCTGGACCGCCTCGGCGCCGAAGCGGCGGCGCTGGGCGTGCAGGCCAGGGGCTACGTAGACCACGGCCCGGTAATGGAGCGGCTGCTGGGGGCGCGGTCCTTCCTGGGGTGGCGGGCCAAAAGCGGCATGTTGGTCAGCACGCAGCTGGGCGCCTTTTTTACGCTGGCGGTGCTGCTGACCGATCTGCCGCCGGGCAAGAGCCCCGCCCCGCACCCGGACCGCTGTGGCCGCTGCTTTCGCTGCGCCCAGAGCTGCCCGACCGCCGCCATCGGCCCGGACCGCAAGATTGACGCCCGCCGCTGCCTGAGCTACCTGACCATCGAGCACCGGGGGCCGCTGCCCTGGGAGCTGCGGCCCGCGCTGGGCGAGTGGCTGTTCGGGTGTGATATCTGCTGCGAGGTCTGCCCCTGGAGTGTCAAGGCGGGTACGCTGGCGCGGCTGTTTCAGCCCCGGCCTGAGTTCGCCCACCCGGACCTGAGCCGCTTTTTTGGGGTGTCCGAGCGGCAGTTTGCGCGCGAATGGGCCGGCAGCGCCCTGCTGCGCCCACGCCGCAAAGGCATGGCCCGCAACGCCCTGAATGTACTGGGCAACCTGCGCGCCCCGCAGGGCTGGCCGCTGCTGCTGGCCGGCGCCGAGGACCCCGCCTGGGAAGTGCGCGAGGCAGCCGCCTGGGCGCTGGCGCAGTGGGGCGAGTGGGCAGCAGTAGAGCAGCTGCGCGGCGACGACCACCCCGAAGTGCGGGCGGGCGCAGAGCGGCTGCTGCGTGAACGGGCCTAGCCCGGCCTCTGAGCCGGCCCCGGCCACGCCGCTTTCAGAACGGCAGAATGGCCGGCTGCCGCCACTGCCCCTGCACCAGGGTCAGCGGGCCAAAGCTGGGCTGACCTAGCGTGCCCAGGTCGGCGGTGAAGGTGCCGTCCAGGCGGTAGGGCACGCCCTGACCACGGGCCACCTTGAGCCACTCGGCGGCGGTGTCCTGGCTCACCGGCACACTGGCCCGCACCGTCTGCACCGTTTCACTGCGGGCGGGCAGCGCCACGTCCGGCAGGGCCAGCGCGGCCACCGGCTGCCCGGTCAGGAACAGGTCGGCGGCCAGTGAGTGCAGCCGCAGCGGAAAAGGGTTGGGGTTGCGGACCTGCACGGTCAGTTCGATTTGCGCCGCCGTCCCCTCTCCTATCAAGTCCTGCCCGGCTGAATTCTGTCTCAGGTTCAGGCTACTGAGACGCACACTGCGGGGTTCAAAGCTGGGCACCTGCACCACCGGGCCAGCCAGTACAGGACCCGCCAGCTGGGCCGGGGCGCAGGCCGTCAGCGTGCCGGCACTCAGGGCCAGCCACAGTCCGGCGGCAAGGGAGAAGCGGCTCATTCTTCCAGTGTAGGCAGCGCCTATGGTGGAAGAATGAAACGCCTCTTCCCGCTGCTGACCCTGGCAGCGCTGCTGACCCCCGCTGCCCAGGCGGCCCCACAGACTTCTGCGAACCCCGCCGCCGGGCTGCTGCCTCAGCCGGTGCCGCTCTCGCAGGCGCTGGACCAGGCCGCCGTGACGGTCGGGGCCGCCACCACTCCAGCTGGAACCACGCCCAGCCTGGGCCTACGCGGCGTGCGCCTGGGCGGTGGCACCCTGGACACCGCCCTGACCCTGCGTGGCGGCGAGGCCCGCTACACGCAGGACCTGACCATCCCGCTGCTGGGTTACGCCGAGGCCAACACCGAAGCGCAGTGGCTGTGGGGCGCGGGCGATGACCGGGGCGGCTCCCGCCTGGCGGCCGGTGGGGTGGTGGCCGCCGGCCCAGTAGAGGTGCGGCTGGCCGGCGAGCGCTTTACAGCGCCGCTGCTGCTGCTGCGCCCGCTGGACACCCTGGATGACCCCACCCCCGACCCCCGCAGCGAGGGCAGCAACGTGACCGCTTCGCTGCGGAGCCGCCTGGGGCCGGGCACCTTCATTACTGTGGGGCGCGAGTGGGGGCACCGGGCAGGCACCACCGCCGACCTGGAACTGCGCCCGCAGCGCTGGAGCGTGGAGGGCGGGCCAGCCGTGCTGGCGCTGGTCAGCCCCAGCGACCTGAACCCCGAACTCTGGGCCGAGTCGCAGGGCACGCTAACCCTGCGCCTGGGCGCCGAGCAGCAGGCAGGGGGCGCCGGGCTGAGGCTGGGCGCTGGCTGGGAAGGCCAGGCCGCCAGCACCGAGCTGAGTGCGGTGCTGGGCGACCACAGCGAGGCAGCCGCCCGCTGGCGGGCATACGACCTGCTGGGGCCGGAATCAGAACTGACCCTGGGCGCGGCCCTCTCGGACGCCTGGGGCAGCGGTGGACGCCTGGGCGCCCAGTGGAACGCAGCCCTGCTGCTGCCCCTGCCCGCAGGCCGCGAACTTCAGCTGCGCGGCACAGCGGGCGCGGCAGGCACCGCGGCGCGGGCGGTGGTCCTGCTGCCGCTGCGCCCAGCATCCAGCCCAGACTGAGCCGGTGCTCCAGCCCCCTGGGACAAGCCGGCAAATGCCGTCCCAGTCACAGTTGTCGGCGTCTGCCGCCTTAACCCAACGTCAGCCAGGCGGCAGTGTTCTCACCCCCTCTCATGACAGACTGAGGGCGTGAAAAAAGCCTTTCTCCTTTTCCTGACCGCTGCGCTGGCCGCGCTGCCCCAGGCCAGCGCCCAGACTGCCAACGACGTCCTGTACAAGGTAGACCAGATGCAAAAAAACGCCCGCGACCTCTCGTTCCGGCTCTCGGGGCGTTTGACGCTGGAAGGGGCCAGCCAGAACATGGACGTAGCGGTCCGCACCATTCCCGCCCGTGAAGTGGTCCGTATGGAATTCCGCCAGCCGCAGAGCCTTAGCGGCGACGTGATCGTCTCGGACCGCCGCGAAGTGCGCCAGTACTGGAGCCTGTCCAACCAGATCACCGTGACTCCGCTGAACCGTGCTGGCGCCCGCTCGGGCCTGGGTTCGGGCATGGGCCTGGACTTTACCCAGCTGGGCAGCGCCGTGGGCCTGGGCAGCAACTACAACGTCAAGCTGCTGGGCACCAGCAACGCTGGGGGGGGCCGCCTGTTCAAGCTGGCCGCCACCCCCAAGGGCAACCCACAGGCCGGCACTGCGCAGGTGTGGATCACCGACCGTGGCTGGCGGCCCACCCGCATTCAGCTGTTCCAGCCCGGCGGCCAGCTGGCTGTGGACCTGAATGTCAGCAGCTTCAAGACCAATACTGGCGTAACCGAAGCGGCGCTGCGGGCGCTGCCACGCGGAGCGCGGGTGGTCCAGCAGTAGCCTGAGTAGTCCGCCGGGTGCCGAGAGTGGCCCCGGCTGTTTTTGTTGCTGGCGAGGGGCTGCTCACCTTCTGCCTACCTGAGCCGTGCCCGGTCAGACCGGGCGGCGGCTCCACCGCTCCCCCAGGCCTGCTACAGGCGGTAAGCTCTGAACTGTGATTGACCGCTACCTGACCCCCGAAATGAAGACCCTCTGGTCCGAGGCGAACCGCTACCGCGCCTGGCTGAAGGTAGAACTGAGCGCCATGCAGGCCCAGGCGCAGGCCGGCGAGGTGCCGCAGGAAGCCTACGACGCCCTGATGCAAAAGTCGCAAGCAGATCCGCTGGATCAGGCGTTTGCCGACAAGGTGGCCGAAATCGAGGCCGTGACCCGCCACGACATCGTGGCCTTTACGCGGGCGCTGACCGACCGCTACGGCGAAGAGGCCCGCTTTATTCACCACGGCCTGACCTCCACCGACGTGGTGGACACTGCCCAGAACCTGCTGCTGGACGAGGCGCTGGGCATCATCATTGCCGATACTCAGCGGATGCGGGACGTGTGCCGTGACCAGGCGGTGCGGTACAAGCACACCCCGACGGTAGGCCGCACCCACGGCATCCACGCCGAGCCGATGACCTTCGGGCTGAAGTTCCTGAACTGGATGTCGGCCCTGGACCGCGACCTGGAGCGGCTGGAAGCAGCCAGAAAGCGCGTGCAGGTGGTGATGCTCAGCGGCAGCGTGGGAACCTTTGCGCATGTCAGCCCCGAGATTGAGGCCGCTGTGGCCCGAGAGTGGGGCTGGCAGCCCGCCGCCGTGACCAACCAGACGCTGGCCCGTGACCGCCACGCCGAGCTGATGACCACCCTGGCGATCCTGGGCACCACCACCGAGAAGATCGCAGTGGAAATTCGCCACCTGCAACGCTCGGAAGTGCGCGAGGCGATGGAGCCGTTTGGCAAGGGGCAAACCGGCAGCTCTTCCATGCCGCACAAGAAAAACCCCATCCTGACCGAAAACGTCACGGGCCTCGCCCGCTTGCTGCGCGGCAACGCCATGACCGCCCTGGAAAATGTGGCCTTGTGGCACGAGCGCGACATCAGCCACTCCAGCGCCGAGCGCATCATCCTGCCCGACTCCACCGCCGCCGCCAGCTACGCCCTACGCCGCCTGACCGGCGTGCTGCGTGACTTGGTTGTGTTCCCAGAGCGGATGCTGAAAAACCTGAACGACCTGGGCGGCCTGGTGTTCAGCCAGCGCGTGCTGCACGCCCTGATTGACGACAAAGGCATGATGCGCGAGGACGCTTACACCCTCGTGCAGCGGAATGCCCTGCGGTCCTGGGAAACCGGCGAAGGGCTGCGCGACCTGCTGGCCGCCGACCCCGAAAACCCGCTGAGCGCTGAGGACCTGGACGCCGCTTTTGACCTGCAATGGTACCTGCGGCACGTGGACGACATTTACGCCCGCTTTGGCCTTTGATTGTCGGCCAATGATGGATGCAAAAAGCCTGTTCCTTTTTCCATCAACCGTCAGCGCAGCGGAACCATCACCCATCAACACATCAGAGGAGATTCAATGACTCAACCGAACCAACTCTTTATCACCACCGCTATTGACTACGCCAACGGCGTGCCGCACATCGGGCACGTGTTCGAGAAAATCCTGGCCGACGCCATCGCCCGCTATCAGCGCCTGTCGGGACAGCCCACCCACTTGCTGCTGGGCACCGACGAACACGGCGAAAAGATTCTCAAGGCCGCCGCTGCCAAGGGCATCACCGCGCAGGAACTGGTAGACGACCTCTCGCAGCGGGCCTTTCAGGGCCTGTGGCAGAGACTGGGCATCAGCCTGGACCAGTTCGTACGGACCACCGACGCGCAGCACCAGAGGTTTGTGCAGGACATTTTGCAGCGTGTGTACGACGCCGGCGACATCTACTTTGCCGAGTACGAAGGGCTGTACTCGGTGGGCAGCGAGCGCTACGTGACCGAAAAAGAACTGGTGGAAGGCCCCGACGGCGTGCGGCGCGTGCCCGGCGACAAAGAGCCGCCTGAGCTGCGGCGCGAGGCCAACTATTTTTTCAAGATGGAAAAGTACCAGCCCTGGCTGCGCGAGTACCTGGAGGCTCATCCCGACCTAATTCAGCCGGCGGGCTTCCGCAATGAAGTGCTGGAAATGCTGCGTGAGCCGCTGGGCGACCTGAGCATTTCGCGCCCCAAAGAGCGAATTCCCTGGGGGGTGCCGATTCCCTGGGACCCCGAGCACGTGACCTACGTGTGGTTTGACGCGCTGCTGGCCTACCTGTCGGGGCCGGTGAGCAGCGGGCAGCCTGAAGACGTGACCGGGCAGACCTGGCACGTGATCGGCAAGGATATTCTCAAGCCGCACGCCATTTTCTGGCCCACCATGCTCAAGTCGGCGGGCCTGCCGGTGTACGACCGCCTGATTGTGCACAGCCACATCCTGGCCGAAGATGGCCGCAAGATGGGCAAGTCCCTGGGCAACGCACTGGACCCCGAGCAGCTGGTGCAGGATTTCCCGCTGGACGCCATTCGCTACGCCATGCTGCGCGAAGCCAGTATGGGCAGCGACACTCCATTCGGGGAAACCATCCTGGTCAGCCGCCTGAACGGCGAACTCGCCAACGACCTGGGCAACCTGCTGGCCCGCAGCCTGAGCATGATCGAAAAGTACCGGGGCGGCGTGATTCCGACCCCCGGCGAACTGGGAAGGCGTGAACAAAAGATCGTGGCCGACGCCCGGAGCCTGCCTGAGCGGGTGATGGGACTAGTGAACGACTTCAAACTGAACATGGCCCTGGACGCCGCGATGGGCTTTGTGCGCGACCTGAACCGCTATATCGCGGAGAGCGAGCCCTGGAAGCTGGCGAAGGACGAGGCTCAGGCCGGGCAGCTGGACACCGTGCTGTACACCGTGGCCGAGGGCCTGCGCGTGGCGAGCGTGGCGCTGGAAGGTGCCATTCCCGGCAAAGCGCAGGAGCTGCGCCGTCAGCTGGGCCTGGGCGAGCAAACTTACGTGCTGGAAGCGGCCTGGGGCCTGACGCCCACGGGCACCCGCATTCAGGCCGGCGAAGTGCTGTTCCCCAAGCTGGAGCTGCCCGAAAAGAAAGCCGAGCAGGGCGCAGGCCAACCACAAAGCGCCGCACCGAAAGCCACCAAACCGCAAGGAGCCAAGACCATG
>JAUNHF010000100.1 GCA_030524065.1 Deinococcus sp. | reverse complement strand
GCCGCTGTCCATCAGTTCCAGCACTTCATCCGGGGTCAGCAGGGTCAGGGCCGCAGCCGACAGCAGGGGAGCGAGAGTAGGGGGAGCCTCGGCCAGGGCCTGGGCTGGCGCGGTCAGCAGCGCCGCCAGAAGCAGAAGTTTGAGCATGGAACCTCCGCCAGCCGGTACGCGGCCACCCGCTTTGGGGTTCCGGTCCCTCCGGCCCTCAGCCCCAGCCCCTAGCCCCGAATGGCGCTCAGCACGGCCGGAATGGCGTCCGGGTTCTCTAGGCTGCTCAGGTCGCCCTGCGCCTCGCCGCTGCCCAGCAGGTCGCGCAGCACCCGGCGCATAATCTTGCCGCTGCGGGTACGCGGCACCGTGTCCACCACAATCACGCGCCCAGGCCGGGCAATGGCCCCCACCTCGCGCACAATCGCTTCGCTCAGCTCGTGTTCCAGGGCGGGGCCTCTCCCGGCGTCGCCGCGCGGCACCACAAAAGCCACCGGCAAGGTGCCTTTAAGCTCATCGTCCACGCCCACCACTGCCGCCTCACTGACAGCGGGGTGGGTGATCAGCGCCGCTTCCAGCTCCATTGTCCCGATGCGGTGCCCGGCCACGTTGATCACGTCGTCCAGCCGGCCGGTGACCCACAGTTGCCCGTCGGCGTCGAACAGTGCGCCGTCGTGGGCGGCGTAGCGGCCCGGAAAGTCGCTCAGGTAGGTGCTTTCGTAGCGGGCGTGGTCGCCCCAGACGGTGCGGGCCAAACAGGGAAAGGGCTCGCTGAGGGTCAGGGCGCCCAGTTCGCCCGCCCCGGCAGGGGTGCCGTCCCCGCGCAGCACCTCGGCGTGGTAGCCGGGCAGTGGGTGGCCGCAGCTTCCCGCCCGCGTGGGGGTCAGGCCCACCATGCAGCTGGCCCAGGCGGTGCCGGTTTCGGTCTGGCCGTAGGTGTTGTTCACGAACAAGCGCCCGCCGCCCAGCTGAGCCAGCGTCCAGTGAAAGGTTTCGGGGTCCAGCGGTTCGCCCACCAGCGCGACCAGCTCCAGCCGGTTCAGGTCGTGGCTTGCCGCCAGCTCGTCGCCCGCCCGGCGCATCATCCTGAGGGCGGTGGGCGCGGTAAAAATCTTGGTGACGCCGTAGCGCTCCATGATGCCGTAAGGCCGCCCCGCATCCGGCATGTCAATGCTGCCCTCGTACACCACATGGGTGGCTCCGTGCGCCAGCCCGCCCACCAGCGCAAAGATAGGAAAGGTCAGCCAGCCCACGTCGGCGGTGCACCAGTACACGTCGCGCTCGTGCAGATTCAGCGACCATTTCACGTTGGCGTAGACCCCGGTCAGAAAGCCCAGGCCCGAGTGCACCAGTCCCTTGGGCTTGGACGTGGTGCCCGAGGTGTAGATGATGAAGCCGGGGTCGTTGGCCTCCAGCTCGGCGGGGTCAGCGCGGCGCGTGGTGGCGTCCAGCAGCGCGTGAAAATCCAGCTCGCCGCTCGCCAGGGGAAAATCCGGTTCTATGCGCCGCGCCACGATCACCTGCGGGCGCGGCAGCCCGGTCAGGGCTTCATCCAGCGTGCCCTTCAGGTCCACCCGGCGGCCCCGGCGCAGCGTGGCGTCGGTGCAGATCACCACTTTGGGCGCGGCGTCTTCCAGCCGGTCGCGCACCGCCCCCGCGCTAAAGCCCGCAAAAATCACCGAGTAAATGGCCCCGATGCGGTAGCAGGCGTGAATGGCGATAAAGGCTTCGGGGGCGTTGGACATGTACACGGCCACCCGGTCCCCCTTTTCCACGCCCAGGTCCTCCAGGGCGGCGGCGAAGCGGGCCACGGCGTCCGTCAGGCGGCCATAGGTCCACTCCTCGCGCTGGCCGTCCTCGCGCTCATACAGCAGTGCCGTGCGCTCGGGCGGATGGCGGTCCAGGCAGTTCACGCTGACATTGCCCGTCGCCCCCGGAAAATAGCGGAAATCTCCAAAAGTGCCTTCCAGCCCCCGGTCCGGTGCCCGGAACCAGCTCAGCTCGCCAGCCACTTTCAGCCAGTAGTCCTCGGGGCTGAGGCTCAGCCAGGCCTGCGCTTCCTCCGCGCTGTAGGGCGATTCCTGGCTGAGCAGGTCGGTCGGTGGGACGAGTGGTTGCTGCAACAGGGCGAAATCCATACTCATAAGACTCCTGACTGGGGCGGGGCTGTCCTCTGGACTTGGCAAAAGCACGCCAGAGGTTGCCGCGCCCCGCAGATGAGGGAATGGGTTCTCAGAAAGACCAAATTGTAAATGTACGGGCATCTTAGCCCAGGGTGCAGGTTTTTGTCACGCCAACTGTGCTTATGACATGACAAATGTGAAGCAGGGTGGCTCCTCTGGTGCGCTGGGTGCAAGTGCTGGAAAGAGACGCAAATGGTGCGCTACTTCCGGCTGTGCCGCTTCCGCGCCGTTCCTGGGTCGCCAGGTGAACTGCTCTAGAATGCGGCCCGTGACTTCCGCCGACGCCGCTGCGCAACCGCTTCTCGTTATTGATATCGGCAACACCAGCACGGTGCTGGGCCTGACCGACGGCCACAGGACCCTGCTGGACACCTGGCGGGTGCGGACCAACCGTGACCTGCTGCCCGATGACCTCGCCCGGCAGGTGCGCTCCCTGTTCGCCATGAGTGGGCGCAAGCTGCCGGCCCAGGCGGTGCTGAGCAGCGTGGCCCCGCCGGTAGGTGAGAACTACGTGCAGGCGCTGGAACGCCGCTTTGGGATGCAGACCTTTTCGGTCAGCAGCGCGGCGCTGCCGCAGGTGAGCGTGGAGCTGGACGACCCCAGCGGAGTAGGCGCCGACCGGCTGTGCAACCTCTTCGGCGCGCAGCCCTATCTGGAACGTGAGAATGCCGAGTACGCCGTGGTGGTGGATTTCGGCACCTCCACCAACTTCGACGTGATCGGGCGCGGCCACCGCTTTCTGGGCGGCATCCTGGCCACCGGGGCGCAGGTGAGCGCCGATGCGCTGTTTGCCCGCGCTGCCAAGTTGCCGCGCATCGCGCTGGAGGCGCCGCCACGTACCATCGGCCGGAATACGGTCCAGGCGCTGCAATCGGGTCTGGTGTTCGGGTACGCCGAGATGGTGGACGGCCTGCTGCGCCGGGTCCGTGCCGAGCTGGACGCCCCGGCCATTACCATTGCCACCGGAGGTTTTGCCAACGTGCTGGAAGGCATCTGCACTGAGGTGGATTTGTACGACGAGGGGCTGACCCTGCGCGGGCTGATCGAGCTGTGGGAGCAGCGCGGGCAGGAGCTGCACCGCCCATGACGGCGGCGCCCATGCACGCGCTGTACATCGGCCGCTTTCAGCCACCGCACCACGCGCACCTCGTCTCGGCCCTGGCGGCGCTGGGGCACGCGCCCCGGCTCACGCTGGGGCTGGGCAGCGCCAATCTGGCCCGCAGCATCAAAAACCCCTGGACCCCGCAGGAACGCGAGCAGCTGTGGCGGCTGGCCCTGGTGGAAGCGGGCGCGGACCCGTCACGGGTGCGCTTTTGCCCGCTCCCCGACCGCTTTGACGCCGACGCCTGGGCCGCCGATGTGCGCGGCCTCTTTGATCCCAGCGAGCGGGTCACGCTGGTGGGCTACGAAAAGGACGATTCCAGCGCCTACCTGCACTGGTTCCCCGACTGGGAGCGATTAGTGCTGCCGCAGCTCGAAGGCGGCCTGAGCGCCACCGAGCTGCGCCGCGCCTACTTTCTGGACGGGCCGCAGTCGCCTCTGTTGCCGCAGCACTTGCCAGCGGCCACGCTGCCCCGGCTGCGTGAGTGGGCGCAGACCCCCGACTATGCCCGCCTCCGGGCCGAGTGGCGGGCCGTGGACGCGGCCCGGAATCTGGCCGAGCAGCGTGAACAACTCTGGCTGTGGCAGGACGGCCCGGACCTGTGGCTGCGGCGGCGGCCTGGGCCTATCGGGGCGGGGCTGTGGGAGCTGCCGGGCGCGGCCCTTTCAGGCGGCGCCGAGGGGAGGGGCACCCTCTACAGCGGCGGCGGGCGCACCCTGACCGGCGAGACCCTGAGCTGGGTGCAGCTGGGCGCACCCCCGCCAGAGCTGCGGCCTGGGCTGGAGCGCGTGCCACTGGCGCAGGCATTGGCCGCGCCGCGCCACTTTTACGCCGACCACGGGGTGATTGTGTCCAAGCTGCTGGGCGCCGCCGCTGGCCGGCCGTGACAGATTCGCTTAACCTTGGGCGCGTATACTCGCCCTAATGTTCCGAGTACCCAAAGTTCTAGACAAACTCTTTGACAACAACCAGCGGGATGTGAACACGATCATCCGCACGGTGGTGCAGCCGGTCAACGCGCTGGAAGAGGAAATGAAGGGCGTAGACGACCTCGCCGGGGCCTTTATGCAGCTGAGAAAGCGCGTGCAAGAAGGCGGCGAGACGCTGGACGACGTGATTGTGCCGGCCTTTGCCCTGATTCGTGAAGCGGGCCGCCGCAGCGTGGGCAAGCGCCACTACGATGTGCAGCTGATTGGCGGCACCGCGCTGCATCAGGGCCGCATCGCGGAGATGCGCACCGGCGAGGGCAAGACGCTGGTGGCGACCCTGGCGCTGTCGCTCAACGCCCTGGAAGGCAAAGGCTGTCACCTGGTCACGGTCAACGATTACCTCGCCAAAGTGGGCATGGAAGAAATGAGCCTGCTGTACCGCACGCTGGGCCTGACGGTGGGCCTGGTCACCCGCGACATGCAGCCGCACCAGCGCCAGGCCGCGTACGGGGCCGACATCACCTATATCACCAACTCCGAGCTGGGCTTTGATTATCTGCGCGACAACATGGCCCAGAGCAAAGACGCCCTGGTGCTGCGCGCCGACCATCCGCTGCACTACGCCATTGTGGATGAGGTGGACTCCATCCTGATTGATGAGGCCCGCACCCCGCTGATTATTTCGGGCGCCGCCGAGAAGGCCACCGACCAGTATTACGTGATGTCCAAGCTGATTCGCCGCCTGCAAAAGGGCGAACCCGCTGAACCCGGCGTGCGTGAAGACCCCACCGGCGACTATGTGGTGGAGGAAAAGGGCAAGCAGGTTCACCTGACCGAAGCGGGCATTGACAAGATCGAGCGCCTGCTGGGCATGGACGACCTGTACAGCCCCGAGAACATGGACAAGGCGCACATGATTCAGCAGGCCATTCGCGCCGCCGAGCTGTATCACCGCGAGAAGGACTACATCGTGAATGCCGAGGGCGAAGTCATCATCATTGATGAGTTCACGGGCCGCTCCATGCCGGGCCGCCGCTACGGTGAAGGGCTGCACCAGGCGATCGAGGCCAAAGAAGGCGTCAAGATTGAGAACGAGAACCAGACGCTGGCGACGGTGACCTACCAGAACTTCTTCCGGCTGTACGACAAGTTCGCCGGCATGACCGGCACCGCCAAGACCGAGGAAAAAGAATTCCTGGACATCTACGGCTCGGACGTTCTGGTGATTCCCACCAACCGCGACATTCAGCGCGTTGACCTGAATGACCTGGTGTACCGTACCCGCAACGGCAAATATGACGCCGTGGTGCGCGAGGTTCAGGAGATTCACGCGACGGGCCGCCCGGTCCTGATCGGCACGGCCAGCATCACCACCTCCGAGGAGATGAGCGCCAAGTTGCAGGAAGCCGGCATCAAGCACGCCGTGCTGAACGCCAAGTTCGAGGCGCAGGAAGCCAGCATCATCGCGCAGGCGGGCCGCAGCGGCACCGTCACCATCGCCACCAACATGGCCGGGCGTGGCACCGACATCATGCTGGGCGGCAACGACGAATTCATGATCGGCGAAGCGCTGGAGCAGAACTTCGGCGTGAGCCGCTACGCGCCGGAGGCTGAAGCCTTGATCAAAGCGGTCAGCCGGGGCAGCGACAATGTGTATGAGCTGGGCGCGCAGATTCCCGGCGTGACCCGTGACTTTGTGGCGCAGGCGGTGCAGCTGCACGCCGACACGCTGGCCGACCGTGAAAAGGTCAAGGAGCTGGGCGGGCTGCACATTATCGGCACCGAGCGTCACGAGTCGCGCCGCATTGACAACCAGCTGCGCGGGCGCGCCGGACGTCAGGGCGACCCCGGCTCCAGCCGCTTTTATCTGTCTTTTGATGACGACCTGATGCGGCTGTTCGCCAACGAGCGCATCACCGCCATGATGGACCGGGTGGGCTTTGACGACTCTGAAGCGATTGAAGCCAAGATGGTCACGGGAGCGATTGAAAAGGCGCAGTCGCGGGTGGAAGACCGCAACTTCGGTATTCGTAAGCAGCTGCTGGAATTCGACAACGTGATGAGCAGCCAGCGTGAAACCATCTACGCTCAGCGCCGCGAGGTGCTGCTGGGCGAGGACGAGGAAGTGGAGCTGTCGGTAGAGGGCATGGTGGGCGACCACCTTGAACTGCTGCTGGACGAGTTCGCTCCGCCCGAGCAGGCCCCCGAGGACTGGGACCTGGACGGCCTGCGCGCCTCGGTGCTGGACGCTATTCCCCAGCTGGAGGGCTTTGACTTCGAGGGTCTGCGTTCTGCACACCCGGAGGAACTGGACAGCCGCCTGATTGCCGCCGCTGCCGACGCGCTGGACGCCCGCAAGGCCGAGCTCAGCCCCACCATGATGAACTCCCTGTCGCGCTACGTGATGCTGCAGGTGGTGGACCAGAACTGGAAAGAACACCTTTACAACATGGACGTGCTGCGCCAGGGCATCGGCCTGCGCGGGT
>JAUNHF010000099.1 GCA_030524065.1 Deinococcus sp. | reverse complement strand
TATTCGCTGGGGATCGTGCTCTCGGCGCTGGTGTCGGGAACGCTGATGCTGATCATGCGCCGGCAGATCATCGTGGCTTCGCGTGAGATTGAGTACGAGGTGCGCCGCGACCTGTTCGCCCACCTTCAAACGCTGGACAAGGCTTACTTTGACCGCTCGCGCACGGGCGACCTGATGAACCGTCTGACCGGCGACCTGGGCTCGGTACGCGAGCTGCTGGGCTTTGGCGCCTGGCAGATCGTGAATATCGCGGCGTCCTTTACGGCCAGCCTGGCGGTAATGTTCTCGCTCAGCTGGCAGCTGACCCTGGTGGTCGTGGGAGTGCTGCCGATCATCGTGGGAGCGCTGTATGTGCTGGCCCGCATGATTCATGCACGGCATACCAGCGTGCAGGAGCAAAACAGTGTGATCGCGGCCAAAGCCCAGGAGAACTTTAGCGGGGCGCGGGTGGTCAAGGGCTACGCGCTGGAGGAACGCGAACTGGCCGACTACCGCGCCATGAACTTGGAACTCCTGCGCCGCAACATCGCCCTGACCAAGGTCGACGGGCCGCTGCGGTCCTTTGCCACGCTTCTGCTGGGGCTGGCCTTCGGACTGGTCCTGCTGGTAGGTGGGCGTCAGATTTTGCAGGGCGGCGACTTTACGGTGGGTATGTTCGTGCAGTTTGTGGGGACCCTGGACCGCTTGGCCTGGCCGATGCTGATGGCAGGTTGGATCACTTCGGTGACCCAGCGCGGCCTGGCCTCGTGGCGCCGGCTGGTGGAACTGTTTGATGCCCGCCTGGAAGTGGCCCGCGTACCGGATGAAGCCTCGGCCCCTCAACCTCTGCGCGGCGAGGTAGACCTGAAGAACGTGACCTTGCGCTACGGCGACGCCGAGGTGCTGCGGGATATCAACCTGCACATTCCTGCGGGGACGTTTCTGGGCATGACTGGGCCTACCGGCAGTGGCAAGACCAGTCTGGCGAACCTGCTGACCCGGCTGGCCGACCCCAGCGAGGGCCGGGTGGAGCTGGATGGCCGCGACCTGCGGTCCATTCCGACCCGGCAACTGCGTGAGGCCATCGGGGTGGTGCCTCAGGAGCCTTTCCTGTTTAGCGATACCCTGGCCAACAACATCACCTTCGGCATGGAGCGCGAGGACTTGCCGGCTATTCCTACGGGGGTCAGCGTGCTTGAGGTGCCCGAGCCGCCGCTGATTCCGCAGCGCCCTGAGCCTGGCCGGGTGCAGCGGGCCGCCGAGCTGGCCGGGCTGGCCGGTGACGTGGAGCATTTCCCGCAGGGCTACGCCACGTTGCTGGGTGAGCGGGGTGTGACCCTGAGCGGTGGGCAGCGGCAGCGTACCGCGATTGCCCGCGCAATTGCCCGTGAGCCACGGGTGCTGATTTTGGATGACAGCCTTAGTGCCGTGGACACTGAAACCGAGCGGCGCATTATTGAGGGTCTGCGGGAAGTCAGCCGGGGCCGCACCGTGATTCTGATTGCCCACCGCATCAGCACCCTGCGCCACGCAGACACCATCGCCGTTCTGGAAGAGGGCCGACTGGTCGAGCAGGGCAGCCATGAGGAACTGCTGGCCCTGGGCGGCCACTACGCCGAGCTGGACCGCCTGCAAAGCCTGAGCAGCACTGTAGAAGGTGAAGACGAGGGCGCCGGGACACTGGGCGCCCCCATGCCCGCAGGAGGAACCGCATGACCCGCCCCGAACAGCTCAAGCCTGATACCCAGGACCTGGACATCAATCTGGTGCGCCGCATCCTGCGCTATGTGGGGCCCTACGGCGCGCTGGCCCTGGGGGCCGTGGTGCTGACGCTGGCCCATTCGCTGATTCAGCCCCAGTTCGCCCTGATTCAGAAGCACGCCATTGACGCTTATCTGGTGCCTTTCGAGCATGACCGGAGCCAGGACACGCAGGCGCTGTACCAGGGACTGCTGACGGTGGCGCTGGGCTACATGGGGCTGCGGCTGCTGGACTTCGCGGTGCAGTACGCTTCCACGCTGGCTATCGGTTACCTGGGGCAGAACGTGCTGCGCGATATCCGCGCCGACGTCTTCGGCAAGTTGCAGCGGTTGCAGCTGTCGTACTTTGACCGCAACCCGGTGGGCCGCCTGATTACCCGCGTGACCAGCGATGTGGACGCCATCAACCAATTCATCACCGGCGGGCTGGTCAGCCTGATCAACTCGGTGTTTCTGATCATCACCTATGTGTGGATCATGCTGCGCGTGGACTGGCGGCTGAGCCTGATCAGCTTTACGGTGCTGCCGCTGATGTACTGGGCCACCAACTTTTTCCGTGGCAAGATGCGCGAGGCCTTTCGCCGCACCCGGCTGGAACAGGCGGTGGTCAACACCCAGCTGAACGAGAACATCTCCGGCGCCATGACGGTGCAACTGTTCGGGCGCGAAAGCCGCTCGGCGCTGGACTTTGACCATGCCAACCGCAGCCTCCTGGCGGCCCACACCAACTCGGTGCAGTGGTTCTCGCTGTTTATGCCCACGGTGGCCTTGCTGGGGCAACTGGCGGTGGCATTGGTGGTGTATTTCGCCGCTCGCTTTTTGCTGCAAGACCAGGCGGCTGGAGTCGCCGCGGGCGTCACGGTGGGCACCATTTTCGCCTTTGTGCAGTTCACCCAGCAGCTTTTCCAGCCGATTCAGGACCTGGCCGATGTGTTCAACAACCTGCAAGCGGCGATGGCGTCCAGCGAACGCATCTTTGAGGTGCTGGATGAAGAGGAGGAGATCACGGACCGGCCGGGTGCCGCCGCGCTGGGCCAGCTGGAAGGCCGGGTGGAGCTGGACCATGTCTGGTTCGCCTACGATTCGGACGTAACTGCCGACACGCCCGACGATGACCCCCGCTGGATTCTGCGCGGGGTAGACCTGCACATTCAGCCCGGCGAAAGCGTGGCGCTGGTGGGGGCCACCGGAGCCGGCAAGACCAGCGTGACTGCTCTGGTCAGCCGCTTTTATGACGTGCAGCGCGGAGCAGTAAAGGTAGACGGCCACGATGTGCGCGACCTCAAGCAGCACGACCTGCGCCGCCATGTGGGGGTGGTATTGCAGGACGTATTCCTGTTCGCCGGGACCATCGCGTCCAACCTTTCACTGGGCAACCCGGACGTGACCCAGGCGCAGATTGAAGAAGCCTGCCGCTATGTGGGTGTCCACGACTATGTCATGAGCTTGCCGCAGGGGTATCAGACCGAGGTGCGTGAACGCGGCGCTGGGCTGAGCACCGGCCAAAAGCAGCTGCTGGCTTTTGCGCGCGCACTGCTGCAAAATCCCGACATCATCCTGGTGCTGGACGAGGCGACCGCCAATGTGGACACCGAAACTGAGCTGCGGATCCAGGCCGCACTGGAGCGGGTGATGCAGGGGCGCACTTCTATCATCATCGCGCACCGCCTGAGCACCATCGAGGGCTGTGACCGCATTGTGGTGATGCGCCGGGGCCGCATTGTGGAGCAGGGCAGCCACCGCGAACTGCTCGCCCAGGGCGGGTATTACTCGCGGCTTCAGCAATTGCAGTACGCCGGGCAGCGCCGGCTGGGCTGAGCGGGAGAACCGGGTCAAGTGGGGGAGGCGGCTGACTGAGCCGCAGGGTAGGAGCAGTGCGAATGCCAGCAAGCACCCTTGCCGCTATCCCCAGCGCTTGACCCCAGTCTTGATTCATGCGCCAGTAAAGCGCTAAACTGCTTCGGTTGAACCTGGACCAGACGGGTTGCTCTGTCCACGGTTTCGGCAGCCACACCACTCACCTGATGCTGACAGGAAGGGCGGGCCGCAGCGGCCTACCCCACGAGGGTGACGGCATATTCCCAGCCCCAGATAGGAGTGATTGACCTGCCAACTGTACAGCAGCTTGTCCGTAAGGGTCGTAAGACCGTTGCCAAGAAAACCAAAGTGCCCGCTCTGAAGGGAAGCCCCTTCCGCCGTGGCGTGTGCACCGTGGTCAAGACCACCACCCCCAAGAAGCCCAACTCGGCCATGCGTAAGATTGCCCGTGTGCGCCTGAGCAGCGGCTACGAAGTGACCGCCTACATCCCCGGTGAAGGCCACAACCTGCAGGAGCACTCCGTGGTGCTGATTCGCGGCGGACGTGTCAAGGACCTTCCCGGTGTGCGTTATCACATCGTGCGTGGTGCGCTGGATACCCAGGGCGTCAAGGACCGTAACCAGGCCCGCAGCAAGTACGGCACCAAGAAGCCCAAAGCGGCTGCCAAGTAATTCCGGGAACCGCCCAGGCCGCGCCAAGAACTGCGTGACGCCTGGGCCCCTTGCCGTGGTGCCCCAGAAGCCGTGTCATTGAACTGGCTACTTGGACGGTCTGGCCTGAGTTTCAGGCCTTACGCAGCGCGGCCCACCTCCCGGCCCCAACCTAGTCCCTACTCTTCCTAAGGAGGAATGTTTAATGTCTCGTCGCCGTAGAGCAGAAGTGCGCCAACTGCAGCCTGACCTGGTTTACCAGGACGTGCTGGTGAGCGCCATGATCAACCGTCTGATGCAGGACGGCAAGAAGAACCTGGCCAGCCGTATTTTTTACGGAGCCTGCCGCCTGATTCAGGAACGCACCGGCCAAGAGCCGCTCAAGGTGTTCCGTGAAGCCTACGAGAACATCAAGCCCCGCGTAGAAGTGCGTAGCCGCCGTGTGGGTGGCAGCACCTACCAGGTGCCCGTGGAGTTCGACAAGAACCCCCGCCGCCAGCAGAGCCTGACCCTGCGCTGGATGGTCAACGCCGCCAACAGCCGCCCTGAGCGCACTGCGATTGAGCGACTGGCCGGCGAAATCATGGACGCTGCCGAAGGCCGTGGCGGTGCCATGAAGAAGAAAGACGACGTGGAGCGCATGGCCGAAGCCAACCGCGCTTACGCTCACTACCGCTGGTAATTTCCCTACAGTGAGGCGAGGGAAGTCGGTCCACTGTGACCCTGACCCCTTCGCCTTTTTTAGAGGAATATCCGTTACTTCAACGTGCAGCGCGTGACACACAGCTCACGCCCCGCTGCCAAGATGAGGGAGTCTATGACCACCAAAGCCCAGAACTACCTGCAGAACTTCCGCAACATCGGAATTGCCGCGCACATTGACGCCGGCAAGACCACCACCACCGAACGCATCCTGTACTACACCGGACGTATTCACCAGATCGGTGAAACCCACGAAGGTGCTTCGCAGATGGACTGGATGGAGCAAGAGCGCGAGCGCGGTATTACCATCACGGCCGCAGCGACCACAGCCCAGTGGACCCGCTCCGGCACTGACGATGTCTATACCATCAACATCATTGACACCCCTGGACACGTGGACTTCACCATTGAAGTAGAGCGCTCTATGCGTGTGCTGGACGGCGCTGTGGCTGTGTTCGACGCCTCGCAGGGTGTGGAGCCTCAGAGCGAGACCGTGTGGCGTCAGGCCGACCGTTACGGCGTGCCCCGCATTGCCTTTGCCAACAAGATGGACAAGACCGGGGCCAGCTTCGAGCTGGTGATTGGTGACATCAAAGAGCGTCTGGGCGCCATCCCTGCTCCGGTGCAGTACCCGATGGGCGCTGAGAACGAGTTCCAGGGCATCATTGATGTGATTCGCCGCCGCGCTTACTTCTACACCAACGACCTGGGCACCGATATCCGCGAGGAAGACGTACCGGCTGAATACAGCGAAAAGGTCGAAGAGATGCGCGCTCAGCTGATTGAAGCCGCCGCCGAGGTGGACGAAGAGCTGATGATGATGTACCTCGAAGGCGAAGAGCCGAGCGAGGAGCAGCTGGTGGCCGCCCTGCGTCAGGGCACGGTCAACAAGCAGATCTTCCCGGTGCTGTGCGGTAGCTCGCTGAAGAACAAAGGCGTGCAGCTGCTGCTCGACGCTGTAGTGGACTTCCTGCCTAACCCCCTGGAAGTGCCTGCCATCAAGGGCGTGCTGGCCGACGACGAAAGCGAAGAACCCGAAACCCGCACCTTCCCTGCTGATCCCGAAGGCCAACTGGCCGCGCTGGCGTTCAAGATCATGGCCGACCCCTACGTGGGCCGCCTGACCTTCGTGCGCGTGTACTCGGGCACCATGACTTCCGGCAGCTACATCTACAACGCCTCCAAGGGTAAGCGTGAGCGCGTGGGCCGTCTGCTGAAGATGCACGCCAACAGCCGCGAGGAAGTGGATGTGCTGAAGGCTGGCGAGCTGGGGGCCGTGATCGGTCTTAAGGACTCGGGCACTGGGAACACCCTGATCGGTGACGGTGACGAAGAAGTCTTGCTGGAAAGCATTGACGTGCCGGAAGCCGTGATCAAGCTGGCCATTGAACCCAAGACCAAAGCCGACCAGGAAAAGATGGGCCTGGGCCTGAGCAAGCTGGCCGAGGAAGACCCCACCTTCCGTGTGGAAACCGACGCCGAAAGTGGTCAGACCACCATCGCCGGCATGGGCGAGCTGCACCTGGAAATCTTGGTGGACCGCCTTAAGCGCGAGTTCAAAGTGGAAGCCAACGTGGGTGCACCCCAAGTGGCCTACCGTGAAACCATCACCAAGGCTGTGGACGTGGACTCCAAGTTCGCCCGTCAGTCGGGTGGCCGTGGTCAGTACGGTCACGTGAAGATCAAGGCCGAGCCCCTGCAGCCCGGCGAAGGCTTCGTGTTCGAGAACGCTGTGGTGGGCGGCACCGTGCCCAAGGAGTACATCGCTCCTGCACAGAAGGGCATCGAAGAAGCCATGCAG